>NZ_CACVRB010000022.1:0-21057 GCF_902756455.1 Candidatus Avelusimicrobium caledoniensis
TACGCGTCTTATATTTTATTTGGGCTGGCATTTATTGCGTTTTGTGTAAGCGCGGCCGGGGCCGTATTATTTATCTTGTTAAAAATACTAGGCATTCCCGCACGCATTTATCTGGGCCCCATCAGCGTGTTTGTTATGCTCGTTTTATTTGCGTGTGCGTTTTGGGGCGGATTTTCCGCGCCGCAACTCAAACGTGTTGCTATTTCTTCGCCCGATTTACCTGCGCTAAAAATAGCCGTCATTTCCGATTCGCACCTCGGCATGGGCGTTTCGTACGAACGGTGGGACAACGCCCTGACCCGTTTAGAAAACGAAAAGCCCGACGTGGTATTTGTACTGGGCGACGTGTTTGAATATGGCCCGGAGGCAGACAAATACGCCGCACGTTTAGCCGCGTTCAAAACCCCTTTAGGCACGTATGGCGTGCTGGGAAACCACGAGTATTATGTGGGCTATGGCGACAGTAAAGATTTTTTTCGCAAAGCCGGTATTAAACTGTTGGAAAACGAACTTACCACGCTACCCAATGGGGTACAAATTGCCGGTTTAAAAGATATCAAAACCGCACGCGTTACCAAGCAAGATGTATCTAATTTGCTCGCTAATGCCGCTGCGGACGAGCCGCTTATCGTGCTTTCGCACACACCGTCTTACGCCGAAGAAATTTCCAATTACGGCACCGACCTTATGCTTAGCGGACATACGCATAACGGGCAAATTTGGCCGTTTAATTATCTGGTTAAATTACAGTTTCCGCGCGTGTACGGGCTATTTGACGTACAAAGCATGAAATTTTATATTACGTCGGGGATGTTTTATTGGGGCATTCCGCTGCGGCTTTTTGCCCCTGCGGAACTGCCCATTATAGAGGTCAACCCGTGAAAAAATACAGCGCGCTGATTTGTAGTTTGCTTACAAGCTTGTGGGTCTGTGCCGCTCCGTCGTTTGACGAGTTATCGTTTGAAGAAAAACTCGGGCAAACCTTAGTGGCTTTTGTAGATGTAGACAGCGCAGACCTCGTCCGCCCGGTCATTGAATCGGGCAAAATCGGCGGCGTACTTATCCAATGGGGTAATTATTCGTTTGAACAAACCGAAGAACTTATCAAAAAATTGCAAACATGGGCCCAAAAAAGTCCACACAAAATTCCGCTCTTAATTTCTATTGATTACGAAGGCGGCACCGTTCACACCCCCATCACGTTGGGGTTTGACTATCTGCCAACCAATATGATGTTATCCGCCTCCGGCGACGAAGAAGCCGCCGCCACCATTGCCTATTTAGCCGGGCAAGAATTAAAGCGCGCCGGCATACATATCAATTTTTCCCCCGTTTTAGACGTCAACAGCAACCCCAACAACCCCATTATCGGGGTGCGTTCGTTTGGTTCCGACCCTAAAAACGTAACACGCATGGGTATTTCGCTTATTCACGGGTTTCAAGCGGCGGGCATTTTAAGCGTGGTAAAACACTTCCCCGGCCACGGCGATACAGCGTCCGATTCGCACTATGACGTCCCCGTCGTAAACGCTACGTATAAACAAATGAAGGAAATTCACCTCGCTCCCTTTGCACAGGCCGTCAAACAAGGGGTGGACGGCATTATGACCGGGCACGTACGTTACCCGGCGTTAGACAATGCCAACATCGCCACGTTTTCAAAACCGATTCTAAACGATTTATTGCGCCAAAAAATGGGCTTTACCGGACTACTGGTTACCGATAGCTTAGACATGAAAAGCGCTACCGCTTTTTGCACGATCGCCGGTTGTGCCGCACGCGCGCTAGAAAGCGGGGAAGATATGATTTTACTGGGGCGTTACATCAAACCCGTAAGCGTGTTTAACCGGATTTCGGAAATCGTTAAAGAACAAAAATTAGAAAGGCGCGTGGAAGAGTCTGCCCGTAAAATTTTTGCTATTAAAGAGCGGTTGGGGCTTTTGGACAGCGAGCCGCAGCCCGAACTCCCCCCCTTGCAAAAAGCGTATCAAACCGAACTGATTAAAATTAGCAATCAGGCCGTAACACTGGTGCGCGACCGCAACAAATTACTCCCGTTTACTCCGGCTAAAGATAAGCCGACTGTGTGCGCCGTCTTTTTTGCGCCGTCGCGCTTTGCAGACCAACTGCCCGGTTTTGTCCAACCGTTTTTGGAAAAAGGGTGGAACGTACGCAGTTACAACGCCGCCCTAACCCCGCGCAAAAAAGACAGCGAACGCGCCGCCGCATGCGCCAAAGGCGCGGACTTACTGGTACTGACCAGTTTACAATGGGCCGATAAAACAAACATCAACCAAAAAAATGCCATTAGCGGACTGATTAGCGAAAATAAAAATGTTGTGTTTATTTCCACCATGAGCCCGTACGATATCCCCAATTACCCGGAAGCCGACACCGTCCTGGCGACGTACGGTTTAAACCGCTATGCACTGCACACAGCGGCAGAAATTATTTTGGGGAATTTACAACCCAAAGGCAAATTGCCCGTGGAACTCAATTTGACTTCTTCTGACGGTGCGCCGCTACGAACTCATAAATAGCGGGCAGAACGGAAATAAAAATAATCGCGGCAATTACGTAGTGAAAATGATGTTGCACAACCGGCAAATCGGCAAAGAAATAGCCACCGCCTACAAATAAACACACCCACAAAAATGCACCGATAATATTATAAGACGCAAAGTGTAGATACGTCATTTTACCAATGCCCGCCACAAACGGCGCAAACGTGCGGATGATAGGAATAAATCGCGCGAGAATAATGGTTTTCCCGCCGTATTTTTCATAAAAATTATGCGCTTTTAAGAGGTGGTTTTTGTTTAGAAAAATGCTGTCCTCGCGCGTGAACACTTTAGGGCCCACCCACTTGCCGATTTCGTAATTGCAAAAATCGCCCAGCACCGCGGCCACAAACACAACGGGAATCAACACCCAAAGCGAAATTACACTGCCCTCACGCGTGGCAAGTGCCCCGCACGCAAATAAAAGCGAATCGCCCGGCAAAAACGGCGTTACCACAAGCCCCGTTTCACAAAATACGACCGCAAAAATTACCACATAAAGCCACACACCCATCCACGCGGCCCACGCGTTTAAATGAATATCCAAATGCAAAAAGACATCTATAACTTGAGAAAAAATTTCCATACGTATATTATACAAAACCCCCACAAAAAACCTTTTGTCGTTGTCGTTTACCCGCCCAATAGCGTGCCGCCAGAAAAAGGGCTTGACAAATCAAAAAAAAAAACGATAATAAAGGGGCAGTAAAAAAACAGCAAGGAGCAAACAACATGAAAAACAAACAAGCATTTACACTTATTGAACTCTTAGTAGTCGTCCTCATCATCGGTATTTTAGCCGCCGTGGCGTTGCCGCAATATAAGTTAGCCGTAGCCAAATCGCGTTTGGCCAACATTAAAACTTTATTTTCACAAATTAAACAAGCCCAAGAAGCGTATTACATGGTAAACGGAGAATATACCACAGACATCTCTAACTTGGACATAGATTTGTCCTTCTGTACAAGAACTACTGATTATCCAGATGTTTTAATTTGCGATAATTCCTTTATGATTTCTTTACTAGACGGGGACAAAAACGGAGAACTTCGCGCAGCGTATTGCCCCGATGTTATCAGCACAACAAAGAGTTGGCTTACTTGCGCATACAGCAAGGGCGATTATATGTATCACTTAGGGTATGATCACCATAGAGTGCAAATCGCTCAAGGAAAAGCATGGTGTTATTACGTTAGAACGGAGTTAGGCCGCAAAATTTGCGCCAACCTGTAACCGTCCAAATATGTAAACAAACACTCCCCTTTTGATATAATATATATAGAGGGGTTATGTCTTTATTTTCTAAACTGTTTAAACTATTTGTGGGCGTGGTACTGATGCCGTTTGTACCTATGCTATTGTTGCTTGCCTATTATCAGGGCCACTTAAAAGACAACATCTTGGAAACCCACGCCAATTTGGCGCAAATTGTTTCCTCGTCGTTAAACCAACATATTGAGGACTTAAATTGGCGCTTGGCATTTACCCAACACGTATCATCTTACTTAACCCAAAAGAAAAATCCGCAACCTCTTTTGCAAGATGCACTGTCTGCCAACCCGGACTTTTTAATGTTAGCCGTTTTGAGCCCGCAAGGCAAAGAATTGTACCGCGCCGGGGATAAACAAGTGCTAGACCAACTGCCCCCCCTGAATTTAACAAACGACACTTCTTTACCGCAACTGGCTAAAAACAAACAGCTTTCCGTAAGCAGTTTTGATGTCGTGGCCGGACGCCCGATTAGCGAGTTTATTTATCCCTTACCAAACGGCGATTTTTTGTACGGCATTATGAGCTTTTTTGGTTTTTTGGCCCGCGTACAGGAACAACGCATCGGCCAAACCGGTCATATTTATATCATTGACGAAGCCGGACAGGTATACACGAGTGAATATCAATACAAGCCGGACTTTGACGTACACGCCTTACAACGCGCGTTCCGCGCCAAAAGCCGCCTGATTAAAAACCTGAAAACACCGCAAGATTCCTACGTGGGCGCGTATGCTTCTACCCCTATTTTAGGCGCGTACGTCGCCGTACTGCAACTTAAAAGCGAGGCGTACCGCAGTATCTATTACACCAACATTATTTTGGCACTTTTCCTACTTACTATTGCCACGCTGTCTTATTTCGGCGCGCTCACATTTGCCGAACAATTAGGCGAGCCGATAGAGGCCCTTTCCCATGCCGCGCGCGAAGTATCCGCCGGAAATTTGGACCAACACATAGATGAAGATATCGGGTGGGGCGAATTTAAACAACTCATTGCGGACTTTAATAAAATGACTGCCGATTTGCAAGATTATCAGGCATTGCAACTGCAAGCCAAAATCAGCGAAATGAAAGAGCACGTTTTCCGCGCCGTAGCGCACGATTTGCGCGCGCCGCTAGTGGGCTTGCAAGGTTATTTGCACATCTTGCAAAGCGGGAAAGCGTCCGAAGAAGAAAAGAAACAATACTTAACGCTGATGAGCGAGGCCGCCCGCAATTTATCGTCCTTACTGGAAGACGTACTGGACGTTTCACGCGTGGAAGCCGGTATGCTTACCCCCCAAAAACAAACCGTTGACGTAGGTGAACTGGCGCGGCAGGTAACGGATACGTTATCCCCCACCGCTACCGAGAAAAATTTAACATTAGAAAATCACGTTCCCGCTCTGTCCGTGCAGGCCGACCCGAAACTCCTGCGCCGCGTGCTGACTAATCTGGTGTCCAACGCCATTAAATTTACCGAAAAAGGTTTTGTACGTATCCGTGCAAAAGAAGCGAAAAAATGCTACTTTATTACAGTAGAAGACAGCGGTATCGGCATGAGCGAACAAGAGCTCAAAGGGCTGTTCCAAAAGTATCATCAGGTCCATACCGATAAACCCGGCTACGGACTGGGCTTATTTATCAGCCGCCAAATTGTGCAAGCACACGGCGGCACGTTAAACGTAAGCAGCAAGCCCGGCCAAGGCAGCACGTTTACCGTAGAACTACCCAAGGAGGAAAAATGATTGTATTTTGGCGTTTGTTTTTAGCGTATTTTCTGACCGATTTTGTATTTTTCCACAAAACCATTGACCAGGTACGTAGAGAAAATTATACCCGCGGCATTATCTTGCACGCCGGTGTGTTTTTGTTTTGGAGCTTCACGCTGTGCCAAGGATATCTGACGATGCCGTGGCCGTTTTTGGAACTGGTCCACTTGCCCGGTTGGGTGTGTATTTTGCTTTTTGGCGCATTTCACATCTTTACCGACGATTTTTTCCAATTCGGCGGCAAATGCAAGCACGGCTTTGTGTTGACGTTCCTCTTAAAAAATACCGTTAACATACTGTTCCTGTTTTTGTGTGTACCGTTTAAGGTGCTTTACGAAACAGGTAATTTCTTCGCCGAGCCGTGGATCATCTTTTGTGTAGGGTTGATTGTCGTTACCCGCGTGCTGGGTTGGGGGCTGATTGCCGTGGAACAGGATCGCTATGGGGAAAATTACGTATCATTTGATGAACGCTTACTACTGATGTTGGTGCGCGCGATTTTCTTTCTTATTATGCTACTCCCCGGTTGGCGTTGGACGGTACTCTTAGCCGTTTGGTTGGGCACGTGCATGTATGCGCGCAAAATCCGCCTGATGGATATTTCTAATTTTGTATTTTATGTGGGTGCGTTGGGAGCGGTCTTTATCGGGTTTTTAGTGCGCCTGCGGTTTTATTTGATGTAGTATGGAACTAACTGATTTAAAATTTGCTTGTTTTGATACGGAAACGACCGGACTTTCCCCGGCCGCCGGCGGCAAAATTTGCGAGATTGCCGTATCTGTTTCCTGTGCCGGACGCGCGGTGGAAGAATTTTCCACCCTTATTAACCCCGGTATTTTAATGTCCCCCGAAGTTATTGCCATTCACGGCATTACCAACGAAATGGTCAAAGACGCCCCCACCTTTGAGCAAATTTTGCCGCGTTTATTGGGTATTTTTGACGGGTGCGTATTAGTAGCGCATAATGCCGATTTTGATATGTCTTTCTTACGGGCCGAATTTGAAAATTGCGGCATACACTTGCCCGATTATCCGGTAGTAGACACCTTAAAACTCGCACGCAAAAGCGGCAAATTTGTACGCAACCGTTTGGGTCTGATTGCTCAAGAATTGGGCATTAGTTGCGAGGGTTGGCACCGCGCCATGGCAGATACTAAAATGGCCGAACAGATTTTTTATTATTTTTTGACAACCTTGTCTAAACACGGCGTGCATACGTTGGAACAATTAAACGAGTTCCAACAAAAGCGTTGGCCGGATTTAATCGGTTGTCTTAAGGAGAGTAACGTATGAAAAAAGTAGTTTTGTTAATTCGCGACGGCTGGGGGAACGCAAAAGCGGGGCCGTACAACGCAGTCAGTTTGGCTAAAATTCCAAACATCACTAAGTATTTAGCCACCTATCCGCACACGCAAATTGAGGCCTCCGGCGAACAAGTGGGCCTCCCGGCGGGCTATATGGGATCAAGCGAAGTGGGCCACCTGAATATGGGGGCGGGTCGTATTGTTATCCAAGAGCTAAAACGCTTAAAAGACACGATTGAAGACGGCTCTTTATTTAAGTCCGCCGCGTTTAGCGCGTGCATAGATAACTGCTTGAAAAACCACAAACCCTTACACGTCATGGGGCTTGTGCAAGACGAAGGGGTCCACGCCCACCACGATCACTTACACGCTATTATCAAATACGCAAGCGAAAAAGGCATTAAAGACATTTACGTTCACTTTTTTTCCGACGGACGCGACACGCCGCCGCAAAGTGCGATCGGTTATATCCGCACGTTAGAAGAAAAAATGAAAGCGTACGGCGCAGGGAAAATTGCCACGATTCAGGGCCGTTACTACGCCATGGACCGCGGCGAAGATTGGACATTGACCGACAAAGCGTATAATTTAATTGTCCGCGCGCAAGGGTTGCACGGTACGACAGCCGAAGAAGTCGTCAGCACCGATTACAAAACAATGAAAACGCCCGACGGCGGCCCTATGGTAGATGAATATATCCCGCCGACCGTGTTGGGCGATTACAAAGGCATGGAAGAAAACTCCAGCGTGATTTTCTTTAACTTCCGCCAAGACCGCGCCATCCAACTTACCCGCGCATTTATTGACGACAATTACCCGGGTAAAGACCGCGGCCCGCGCGTGCCGTGCGTGTTCTGCGGCTTAACCAAATACTACGATTCGTTCCCGTATAACGCCTTGCCCTCTATGACAGACGGCGGCGGTATGAATAATCTTTTAGGCGAAGTAATTTCCAAAGCGGGCTTAAAACAATTACGTTTGGCCGAAACACAAAAATTCAAACATGTTACGTCTTTCTTTAACGGCAAACTCTTAAAGCCGTATCCCGGCGAGGACCGCATTGAAAAGAAAGGCCGCTTTGATCCGGCTACGTTTGCCGACCACCCGGAAATGGAAGCGTACATCGTTAAAGACGAAGCCATTAACCAAATTAACTCCGGCAAGTACGATTTTATCGTCATTAACTTTGCCAACTGCGATATGGTGGGCCATACGGGCAATTTGAAGTCCGTTGTCAAAGCCGTGGAAGTGGTGGACGAGTGCACCGGCGCCGTAACCGAGGCCGCGCTGGCCAAAGATTATGTGGTGTTCATCACCGCCGATCACGGCAACGCCGAAGAAATGTGGGATGAAAAAATCAATATGCCCAAAACGGCGCATACGACCAACTTGGTAGATTTTATCTACGTAGATAAAGATAATAAATCTGCCCACATGCAGCCCACGGGTAATTTAGGCGACGTAGCCGCCACGGTACTGGACGTAATGGGTATTGAAAAACCGGCAGATATGACGGCTAAGAGTTTGATTAAACACTAAGCGGCTCATTGTGTTTTTATGCAAAAAGCCCCCGCAGACATTTTGTCTGCGAGGGCTTTCTTAAGATCATTTAAGGCAACGTATAATGGCGCGCATTATTTGTTTTGTATAATGTGCCGCGGAACAATTTTACGCAATAATCGCCGGGATTTTTTTGGAATACGGACGTGGCTTCTGCACAGGTTATTCCTTTGTCTTTATCCAAGTCCGAAGATATATGGACAGGTCTGTAAGCAAATAGGGCGCCTTGGTAAGGGCCTGTTTCCCGACGCATCCATATACTCCCTGTAAGGCCTTCTGATTCTTGCAGATAGACCGTCCATAATTGATTGGTATAGGGGTCGGTTCCTGTGCCAGATTCCTGCCCTCCGGCATTCCAACCGGCAGGCAAAGAAATATCTAATTCTTCAAAAGTGGACGCATAGGTTCCGTTGGCCATCCAGTGGGCTTCTTGGGCTTGCCCAAGTGCTTTTAAGAGCGTAAGGGCTTGAGTGCCGCGGCTTTTCTCTACTACTTTTTGATACTGCGGCAAGGCGACCGCCGCCAATATGCCGATGATAAGAACAACCACTAATAATTCAATGAGCGTAAAACCGCCGTTATTAAACAAGGGTGTCATCCCGCACTTGATGCGGGATCTTCTGATTTCTTTTCGTTCGTTAACCGTCCTATCAGAAACAAAAATCGGAAGATGCCGGATTACAAATTTCCGGCATGACAGCTTATTTTCATTTATACAACCCGTAAAACATCTTTTATGTTTCATGCGCACTCCTCCTTAGTAAAGTGTCTCATATAAAAAATGTAGCAAAAAAAAAACGATGTCAAGTCCCTTTATTTTCCGACGACAAAAAAACATTAAAAAGTTATAATCTTGTTATGGAAACATACCTGAAAGTAAAAGTGCACGCGGGCGAGAAAAAAAATAAGCTCGTACAAAAAGCCCCGGATACGTTTGAAATTTGGGTCAAAGCACCCGCCGAACAGGGCCGCGCCAACGAGGCCGTGCGCACGCTTTTGGCCGAGCATTTAAACGTAGCAGAAAATAAACTCTCGCTTATTAAAGGGGCGACGAGTCCGGCTAAAATTTTTTTAAAACGCTAAATTATGGATAACGCATTACTGGAAGATTTTGAAAATCATTTGAGCTTTGAGCGGCAACTCTCGCGCAATACAATTTCGTCTTATACGTCGGACGTGAAACATTTTTTTGAATATTGCGACGCCAATGAAAAATTACCGCAAGATGCGTCTGCCAACTTTATAGACCAATACAACTACCAACTCAGAAACGTAGAAAATCTTTCGCCCGCGAGTGCATTTCGCAAAATGGAAGCCGTGAAATGTTTTTATAAATTTTTGATGATTGAGCAACGCATCCAAGACGACCCGACCCGCTTTTTAAAATCGCCCAAGCTCCCCGCCGCCTTGCCCGAGCAACTCACGCGCGAAGAAATGGAACGTTTGTTATCCTACCCCGCCGAAAAATTGGACGAAGTCCGCACCGTCACTATCATAGAATTATTGTACGCGGCCGGACTACGCGTGAGCGAATTATTAGGTTTGCGTTTAGAAAATATCAACACGGACGAAGGGTGGGTGCTGGCCTTTGGCAAAGGCGGCAAACAGCGTTTTGTGCCGATTCATCCGGCGTGTTGCAAGCGGCTAAAAGCGTATTTGGCGTTACGTAACGCACACTTTGTAGGCAAAGAAACCGATTCGGAAGTGTTTTTAAATAACCGCGGCAAGAAACTAAGCCGCATAAGCGTGTGGAAAGATTTAGCCGCGCTCGGGCGCAAGGCTAACATCTCGCGCCCGCTCCACCCGCATTTATTCCGCCACACGTTTGCCTCGCATTTACTGCAAGGCGGAGCGGACCTGCGCAGTTTGCAAGAGATGCTGGGCCACGCTAATTTGACGACGACCCAAATCTACACGCATTTAGACGTAACCGACCTGAAAAACAAACATAAAAAATATCATCCCAGAGGTTAGCGTGTGCCGTAGTAGCAACGTTCCGTACTGTCGTCACGGTAAGGCGTTTTGGTTTTTGTGGCATCTTGGCACAACCAATCCGCTTTGTAATTGTCGGCGGCTTTGGCACAACAACCCACACCTTGGTTTTTTAACCGCCAGAGCAAGTTTACTTTTGGAGAAACTAGAGAGCAATAAATTCTTGCATCTGTTTCGTTAACGTAGTCAAATCGGCATTCCCATTTGTTACCTATACCGAATTTGCGCCCATTACTAATCAACGGATATTCAATATTCAATTCATCCGCCCGTTCGGCATATACTCCGTTGGCTAAAAAGTATGCTTGTTGCGCATCCGAAATGGCTTTACTGGCTGTAACTAACTGTGTAAACCGTGCTTTTTGCACCGCTTTTTGGTATTGCGGCACGGCTACCGCCGCCAATATGCCAATGATTAACACAACAACTAAAAGCTCAATAAGCGTAAAGCCGTCGTTGCCGTTAAATAAAATATTGTCATCCTGAACTTGTTTCAGGATCTTACCACTTTTAAGATCAGAAATAATGTGAGATGCATAAGTCAGTTCAGCATGACATTTTAATTTTATTTTGTTTTCCTTTTCCATAAAAACTCCTCCTTTGTTTCATTAAATAAAATGTAGCAAAAAAAAAAACGATGTCAACCCCCTTGCCGATGCAGACAACAAAACAGTTGCCCAAAATGATAAAATAAATAGAATATGAGTAACGATAATTTTCCGCAAATTGACAAAAAACAACAAGATCGCTGGGAGAAAGCCAACCTTTTTGCCAGCCCCAAAATGCCGTCCGGCAAGAAATTTTATTGTTTAGATATGTTCCCGTATCCGTCGGGGGCGGGGTTGCACGTCGGCCACCCGGAAGGGTACACCGCGTCCGACATTTTAACCCGCTACAAACGCATGAACGGCTACGACGTTCTGCACCCCATGGGGTGGGACGCATTTGGCCTGCCCGCGGAAAACTACGCTATCGCCACGGGAGTACACCCGCGCGTTACTACACAAAAAAATATTGATAATTTCCGCCGTCAAATTAAATCTATCGGGCTCGCCTACGATTGGTCGCGCGAAGTAGATACCACCGACCCCAATTATTACAAATGGACCCAATGGATATTCTTGCAACTGTTCAAAAAAGGTCTCGCCTACGAATCTACCGTGCCGATAAACTGGTGTCCGTCTTGCAAAACGGGGCTTGCCAACGAAGAAGTTTTTAACGGCAAGTGCGAACGCTGCGGCCACGAAATTGAACGCCGCGCGCTGCGCCAATGGATCTTAAAAATTACCGACTATGCCGAACAACTTTTAGAGGGCTTGGACGATTTGGACTGGCCGGAGAGCACCTTAACGATGCAGAAAAACTGGATCGGTAAATCTAACGGCGCCAACGTGCACTTTAAAGTGGACGGCCACGACGATATTTTAACCGTCTATACCACCCGGCCCGATACACTTTTCGGGGCGACGTATATGGTCGTTTCGCCCGAACACCCCATTTTGGAAAAAATCGTTACGCCCGCGCAAAAAGACGCCGTAGCCGCTTACCAAAAAGAAGCCGCCAAAAAAAGCGACTTGGAGCGCGGCGAACTTAACAAAGAAAAAACGGGCGTGTTTACGGGCGCGTATGCAATAAACCCCGTCAACGGCAAAAAAATCCCCGTATGGACAAGCGACTACGTTTTAATGGGCTACGGCACGGGCGCGATTATGGCCGTACCCGCCCACGACGAGCGCGACTACGCTTTCGCCAAAAAATTCGGCATTGATATTATTGAAGTTATCAAAAGCGAACAAGGCGTTGAAAAAGAAGCGTTTACCGGCGACGGCGAACTGGTCAACTCCGGCTTTTTAAATGGGCTTCACGTAAAAGAAAGCAAAGCCGCCATGATTAAATGGCTCACCGAGCACAACTGCGGCAACGCCAAAACCACGTACAAACTGCGCGATTGGGTCTTTGCGCGCCAACGCTATTGGGGCGAGCCGATACCCGTCGTACATTGTGAAAAATGCGGCGTAGTTCCGCTGCCGGAAAGCGAACTGCCCTTGCGCTTGCCGGAAGTGGAAAAATTTGAGCCCTCCGGCACGGGCGAATCGCCGTTAGCGACCGTAACCGAGTGGGTAAACACTACCTGCCCGCACTGCGGCGGACCTGCCAAACGCGAAACAAACACCATGCCCCAATGGGCGGGCTCGTGTTGGTATTATTTGCGGTATATGGACCCGCACAACGCCGAAAAACTGGTGGACCCGGCGGTTGAAAAAGCGTACGGCCCGGTAGATTGTTACATCGGCGGAGCCGAACACGCGGTACTGCACTTGTTGTACGCGCGGTTTTGGCACCGGGTGCTGTACGATTTGGGCGTAGTATCTTGCAAAGAGCCGTTTAAAAAACTGCGCCACCAAGGGATGATTTTAGCGTTCTCTTACCGCGACAAAATGGGTAACTACCACAGCTACGATGAAATTGATTTCAAAGACGGCAAAGCGTTTTTAGCCGCCACGGGCGAAGAACTTTCCCCCATGGTGGAAAAGATGTCCAAGTCCAAGAAAAACGTCGTCAACCCGGATGATATTTTAAACCAGTACGGCGCGGACGCGTTCCGCATGTACGAAATGTTTATGGGGCCGTTTGAGGCGAGCAAACCGTGGGATATGAAAGGCATTGAGGGCGTATCGCGCTTTTTAAAACGTGTGTACGGTTGGAGCGAAACGGTTAAACTTACCGACGAACAAGACCCCAAAAAGAGCGAAATTTTAAAGAATAAAACGATTGAAAAGGTAAGCGATGATATTGAAAATTTCCGCTTTAATACGGCGGTATCGTCGCTGATGGTTTTGTTTAACGACATCAGCAAACTCCCGCAAGTCAGCCGCGCGACGTTTGAAGTATTTTTAAAACTCTTGCACCCGTTTGCCCCGCATATTACCGACGAAATTTGGCAACAACACGGGCACAACGATTTTCTGTTGCAAACCGCGTGGCCGGTGGCTGATAAAAACTTCTTACAAGAAGACAGCGTAGAACTGGGCGTGCAAATTAACGGCAAAGTGCGCGACCGCATCAGCGTAGCCACCACCGCCACGCGCGAAGAAATTGAAAAAGCCGCGCTGGCCAGCGCGAAAGTACAGCGCAGTTTGGAAGGATTTGAAATTAAAAAAATTATCGTCGTGCCGGGCCGCATGGTCAGCATCGTGGCGGCCCCTAAAAAATAAGGAGCGTTATGAAAAAACTCATACTTGCTATTTGTAGTATTGCCGCATTGGCGGCATGCGCAAGCGAAGGCGCGGTATATAAACCGCAAGCGCAAATTATGCCGCAACACATCAAAAAATTTGCGGTGCGGCAAATCTTAAACAAGACCGAAGTTTTTGCGCTGGAAGATAAATTCTACAACGAGCTGTATGACGAATTTTTGCGTAACGGCTCATACCAAATCGTGCCGGAAAATGACGGGGCCGAAGGCGTAGTGGTTACGACCATCTCGCGCTATTTGAACATCCCGGTACAGTACGACAGCCAGTTAATTCCCACCGTTTACAAAATGAACATTTGGCTAGACGTGGTATTTATGGACAAAACCACCAATCAACCCGTCTGGCGCGAGCCGGCCTTAATGGGCACGCAAATTTATGCGGCCTCTACGCTCCCCGGCGGCATGACCGAAGTGCAAGCGCGCGACGTAGTATTTGAGCAACTGGCACGCGATATCGTCAAACGCACGGTAGACGGTTTCGGCTCGGTATGGAGTGAAAGCAAAAAGAAAGTAATGAACAACCCGGAATATACCACCATTACCGATTAACTATGCCTAAACTCACTGCGGAAAAATTGCAAGCGGAAATTGCCGCCAATAAACTCGCTCCCGTATATTTACTAACGGGGGAGGACATATACCGCAAGCAAGAAATTATCAACCAACTGCGCAGTGTGTTGCAACCCGACGATTTCAATTTTTATTCTTCCCCCGCCGACAAGGCAAACCTCGGCGAAGTATTAGCCATGGCCAACACCGCGCCGGTATTTTCCACCTCGCGCATGATTGTACTTACCGGCATAGAAAAACTGCGTAAAGAGCCCAAAGCCGCCCTTTTAAAATACGTATCGGACCCACTGGCCACCACCACACTCGTATTGACGCATAACGACGCTAAAAAAATGAAGACGGAAAAAGCACTGGCGCAGGCGTGCGCGGATAACGGGCGCGTGGCGGACTTTGCAGAACTCAAACAAGCAGAGCTAACGCTGTGGGTAAAAAATAAACTTTCCGCGCGCGGACTTACCGGCGATTTTGACGCGATAGATTTGCTATGCCAAAGTGTAGGTGCGGAACTGGCCGCGCTGGAAAACGAACTTGAAAAATTATATCTCTACACATTAGGGCGCGATAATAAAACCATTACGAAAGAGGACGTTTTGGCGTGTATCGGGTTTAGCAAAGAAGAAAACCCCTTTGAACTGGCTAACGCTATTTTAGCGTGCAATAAAAACAAAGCGATCAAACTGGTAGATAAATTGTTAGACGACGGCGAAGAGCCGGTGGCGATTTTATCCAAAATGACGTATCCCATTTTAAAAATGGCGCGCATTAAACGCATGAGTGAGGGCGGTGTGCCGGCGGGCGATATCGTCTATGCGGCGGGGTTGTTGCCCTGGGAAAGCCGGCTAGTGAGTGCGGCGCGCAATTATCCGAGCCAAAAGCAATTTTTGGCCGCGCTTAATAAAATGATTGACGCGGACGCGGGATTTAAATCCGGCAGCGGCAGTGACCCTAAAATTACGCTTAAAGGCATATTGCTCACCTTGTTTAGATAATAATAAGGCCGTCACCCTGAACGTGATTCAGGGTCTTCCACGCTTGGTCGTTGTTGTTATCGTTACGAAACGGCATGCGTGGAAAACGACGAGATCCCCGACAACGACCCTCGGGGATGACAGCAGGTGGAAATCCGGGAATGACATTTTATTTATATAAGAAAACCCCCGCTCTTACGAGCGGGGGTTTTTTCTAACACATTAAATGTGTATTAGTTGTTACCGTCGGTCGGAGCGGCACATTCAGCTGCACCCGTACCAGAACCGTCACTGCAGCAAGCCGACGTTACAGTATCAATACCGCAGTAGTCGGCGCACAAACCTTGCGCGTTAGACAACGCTTCGCTACCAGCAGCACCTTGAGGAATACAAGAGGTGTTGGTAGAAGCATAATAGCGTTTCAATTTGTACGCATATTGCAAGGAATTGTTACCGTTTTTGCGTTCGGCTTCCACGTAACCGTTGGTATAACCCGTCGTTCCGTGCAACACTACGGCAAAACCGTTACCAGTTTCACCTTTGGTGTAGTAGCTGGCACCGGTAGCACCTTTCGGGGCGACGTCCAACGCTTTATAGTTCTCCGTGAATTTGTTGATTTGCATGAACTTGCGTTGTTGGGCTTGCGCGATGTTGCCGAGCAAGGTTACAGCTTCCGTCATGCGGGAGCGTTCCACGGCTTTGAAGTATTGAGGCATCGCCATAGCGGCCAAAATACCGATGATGAGTACTACGACTAACAATTCAATAAGGGTGAACCCTTTTTGATTATTCATACTGATCTCCTTGTTACAATTTCCTATTTATCTGGCCCGTTTTTACGGGCAACCTATCAAGAGGGCTTTATGCCCAGCCTAACAGGCCGTACTTTAATTGTACAGGAAAAGGCCCAACCTGTCAAGCCATTTTTTTGTTTTGGGCCTTGACAAGTACAAGGAATCTGTCATGCCGCAAGGTTTTTGTGCGGCATCTCTACGTAAACGACGAGATCCCCGACAACGACCCTCGGGGATGACAGCAGGTGGAAATCCGGGAATGACATTTATTGTCGGGTTATCACCCGACCTATAAACAAAACCCCCGCCGTAAGGCGGGGGCTTTTGTCAAATCAACGCTTAATCATCATCGTCGTCGTCATCATATTCGTCTTCTTCGTCTTCTTCGGGCGGCGGGAGGCGGTTTTCTTCATAACACACATTGGCCGTGCCGTCACTGCAACACACGGCAGTCGGGGTTTCTATACCGCAAAAATCTGCACATAACGCTTGCCCGTTCTCATCGCTACCAAAGCACGTAGTCGTTGTTTCCAAAAATATCCGGCGCAATTTATAGTTATACGTCAGCGGGTGCTCGTCGTGAAACCGGGTGGCTTCTGCATAGCCGTTGCCTAGTTCGTTGGTCATATACATCGTAATTTCAAAGCCGTTGCCGTTTTCCCCGGTAACAGGATCCCCCTTAGTATAATAGATCGGTCCGGCCGCCCCTTGGGGGGCAACGTCCAAGGTGGCAAAATCATTGGAAAATCCGCCCACTTGCATTACGTTGCGCTGTTGGGCTTTGCTAATCGTATCTAATAAGGTAATGGCTTCCGTCATGCGCGTACGTTCCACCGCTTTTTGATAATACGGCATAGCCGCCGCGGCTAAAATACCAATAATAAGTACCACCACCAATAATTCAATAAGCGTAAAACCGTTACGGGAAATAGACATAAAAACTCCTCAACCAGTAGAGATATTACTATATTACCAAAAATTTAGAATTTAAAAAACCCCCGTTTAGCACGGGGGATTCAAACTTACTTTTTAAGTAGTTTAAGCGCGTCGGGTTTTGATTTAATTTGCCCGTCCCATTGGGCTTTACGCACCCGTGTCAGCGCGGCCGAAATATGCCGCCCGGCCAGGCCCGTTTCTTTGAGGTCGCGCCCTTGCACCACGCACGGCTCTAAGGCGTTGTCCGGCAAATGAGGATACACCGCTTTTAAAATGCGCTGTTTCGTGCCGGACAATGGAGCTAACGGACTCATTTTTTCTTGTGCCACTTTCCACGCGCCTATCACTTCGTGTGTCCACTCGCCGGGCAAGCGCAAACTACGCACAAATTCTTCGCCGCTTTCTTTAAGCTGACACGCCAACATGCCGATACGTTCCGCCGCCGAATCGGTACTTAGTAAATTTTCTTGCCACACAAGCCCCGGCCACGCAAATTTTAAGAGGTCGTACTTTTCCATAAGCGCAAAAATTTCTTTCACGCGCGGCTCTTCTAAAATTTTGACAAACTCGTGGCTAAAACGCTCGCGCGACACCAAAAGCGGATATTCCTCTTTCACCGCCTTGCGCAGTAAACGCTCGGTTTTGGGAGCCAGTTTCCACCCAAAGCGGCCCGCAAAACGTACCGCCCGGTATAAACGGGTGGGATCGTCTAAAAAACTTTTCTCGTGCAAAATGCGCACCAACCCGCGCTCAATATCTTTTTGTGCGCCGAACGGATCGTAAAGTTCCCCAAACGACTCTGGCAAAATGGAACAACACCACGCATTGGTGGTAAAATCACGCCGGAATAAATCGTCCTTAATGTAAGAACTGGGCTCCACCTGCGGCAGACAACCCGGGTACGGATAATTTTCCTTGCGGATACGGACCATATCTAATTTTAAACCGTTGTCCAGGTCCACGCGGTAGGTAAAAAAACGGGAAAACTTATGTTTATCTCCCCCCCAGCGTTTGACGCAAAACCCGGCAACGGACTCTTGGTTACCGCTGAAAGCCAAGTCAATATCTTGCGTATCGCGGTTTAAGTAAAAATCGCGCACGGCCCCGCCTACTACCCACGCTTTTAACCCCAACTTACCGGCGTATGCACCGACGGTATATAATTGTTCTTTGTATTTTTCCGGTATCATAACACTAACGGTGTAGCAACCCCCTCCTGACTCATTTGGTCTTTAAAGTGGGTAAGCAATCGGCTTTTCAGCCCGCTTTTTAACACTTTAGCGGCAGATACGGCATACCCGTTGGGCGTGGCCTTACCTTGCGGAGCCGGCACGTAATACGGGAAATGATGCTCCCGGGCGTAGGACGGTTTTAGCCGCACTACTTCAAACCCGGCCGCAGCCGCCGAAGCCGCGACCGCTTCGGACTCAAACGAGTTTTTTTCTTCTTCTTGTAATAAGTGTTTGAGCATATCTAGCCCAAACACGCACACAGGGGGAAAATCTATATTTAACTGCTTGGCTAAGGTGTTTTTGATAATTTCGTAATCTTGTTGCATACGCTTACGCAGTTCTTTTTCTTGCGGGCGGTTTTTTTCGGCAAAGATAAAAACAAGCAGTTCGGCCGGCGCATCAAAATAGATAAGGTCGCCATCGTGGTGGAAAAACGCGCCGCACGTGGGACATTGGACAAGGTTTAACTCGCCCCCGAGTGCCGCCGTTTTCAAATCCGGGTCTTGGTCCGCACTGATGAGCGACCAATACTCCACGTCAAATTCTTCACAATGATTCGGGCAGCATACCGCCGCGCTGTTTTTAATAGATTTCATAGGTATATTATATCCAAACTAACCCTTTTTTTCACTAACTGAGGGTCTTTATTTTGTATTAGATTTATTTTTACGCCGAAAAATTTTTTCAAAGAAAAATGGGCTAATGCTAGGCGCGAACGAGGGAGGAATACTGTCGGCACGCGCGCGGTAGCGCGGAGGTATCTGACCGAGTTCGCAACAACGCAGTAGCGCATTTTCCGCAGAAAAAATACCCCGCACGGGATTTGAACCCATATCACTGGTTCCGAAGACCAGTACTCTATCCAGTTGAGCTAACGGGGCGTGTAAGTATTGTAGCAAATTATGTTGTATTATATTTTCTGCCCGCACGAAATAAAATTTGCTACAATAAAGTATCTTATGCAGTAAGGAGTAAACCCATGGGTGGACATTCACACTGGGCCGGTATTAAACACAAAAAGGCCCTCGTAGACGCCAAAAAAGGCAAAGTATTTACAAAAATTTTACGGGAAATTACCATCGCCGCCAAAATGAGCGGCGGCAACCCCGACCAAAACCCGCGCTTGCGTAAAGCCGTTGACGACGCCCGCGCCGCCAACATGCCGTCCGACAACGTCAAACGCGCTATCATGAAAGGTACCGGCCAACTGCCCGGCGTATCGTACGAAGAAATCACGTACGAAGGATACGGACCCGGCTCGGTCGCTATCATCGTTGAATGCACGACCGACAACAAAAACCGCACGTTTGCGGAAATTCGCAAAATTTTCACGAGCCACGGCGGCTCTATCGGCACGGCGGGTTGTGTGTCGTACATGTTTAAAAGCAAGGGCATGATCGTTGTGAAAAAAGAAGATATTTCAGAAGACGACCTCATGAACTTGGCGTTGGAAGCCGGCGCCGAAGATGTGCGCACCGAAGGCGATGTGTACGAAGTGATTACCAACCCGGATATGAACGAATTGGAAACCGTCAAAAAGGCCATTGAAGCCAAAGGCATTACGCCCGAATCGGCCGATTTAACGATGTTGCCGGATACGGACGTAAGCATTACCGACGAACACACCGCCGAAACGCTTATGAAAATGTTGGAAGCATTGGACGACCACGACGACACCAAAAACGTCTACGACAACTCCAACATTGACGAAGCCGTTGCGGCTAAACTCAATGCGTAACGAAACGGAAAAAACCGTTACCGTTTTGGGCATTGACCCCGGTTTAGACAGAACGGGATGGGCCATTCTCACGCGAGATGCCCGTTCCGTTCTTTCTTTGCGTGCGTGTGGGCTTATTCATACCGACGCCGCCCAAGAACTGCCTAAACGGTTGGAATATATCTTCCACGAACTGCAATATCTTTTGAAAAATTACGCGCCCGACCAAGTGGCTATGGAGCAAAATTTTTTCTTAAAGCGCGCTATTACCATGGCGAACACCGTAATGACGCGCGGCGTGATTATTTTGGCGTGTGAACTAGCCAAAAAACCGATTTCTTTTTACCCGCCTAAACGCGTTAAAATGATGATTTGCGGCACGGGTACGGCTGATAAAAAACAAGTCCAGCGCATGGTACAACTGACGCTAAACTTAGATAAAGCCCCCTCCCCAGATGACACCGCCGACGCGGTAGCTATTGGCATTTGCCACTTAAAAACGGCTCCGCTCGCTAGTCAAATAAATCTCAAAGCAGCGTTTTTAGAAAAACTAAAAGCCGCCCGCGAACAACAAATTAAAAAGAGAAGTTAAGAAGGCAGTCGGCAACTGTTTTTTTGTGATAGCGTATTGGTTTGACACAAATATTTACATATTTTTTGTGACAGCGTATCGCTACCCGCCCAACAGATAGTATGAGAGCGGTAGTATCTTTCCAAGCGCACACTGTATACGCTATCCCCACAATACAGGGAGTTATATTGCCCGCTGTTTACTCCTCCCGCACAGACAAAATTCGGATGAGTAATAGAACCATAATTTTCAATCGTCGTTCCCGCCGGGAAATCAATATCCAGTACGTTCCAATCATGGGCGTAATTTCCGTTCGCCATTTTATATACTTCTTGTGCGTTTTCAATACTTTTCATAAGAGGTAATAATCTATTCACCCGCGCTTTGGCAACGGCTAAATTATATTGCGGCAATGCCACCGCCGCCAAAATACCGATGATAAGTACCACAACTAATAATTCAATGAGCGTAAAACCGTTATAACATAAAGATCTGTCATCCCGGAATTCGCCCGTCCGGCGAGGACTCCGGGATCTTCTGATTTCTTTTCGCTCGTTAATCATCCCATCAGAA
>NZ_CACVRB010000023.1:0-19780 GCF_902756455.1 Candidatus Avelusimicrobium caledoniensis
CCTTTTCTGTATATATTTTTCTCTCGCTCGTCATCCCGCAGAGTTTCTATGCGGGATATAGCGAGAGAAAAAATAAAACTTGACATCGTTTTTTTTTTTTGATTTAATTTGATTATGCCCAAATCAAATGGAGGATGTTTTTATGGAAAAGGAAAGATGTTGTAAAGCTGTTGTAGGTCAGGGTGCTCACCGCATGGGCGAATTGCCTGATGTTAAAAAAAGCTTGTCATCCCGTGAGGCCGTTACACGGGATCTTCGTATTTTTGTTTCTGGCGGGATGGTTGACGAGCGAAAAGAAATCGGAAGATCCCGGATTACAAATTTCCGGGATGACAGACCTTTATGTTATAACAGCAAAGCATTTACGCTTATTGAATTATTAGTGGTAGTACTTATCATCGGTATTTTGGCGGCGGTGGCTGTGCCGCAATACCAAAAAGCGGTGGAAAAATCACGCGCCACGCAAGCCCTTGCGGTACTTAAAACAATCGGACAAGCCCAAGAAGCGTATTATCTGGCGAACGGAGAATATGCGGCTTCTTTAGATGAATTACCTGTGAATATTTCGTGGACAGGAACAGAAAAGTGGACGGCAAGTGAATATCCCACTTATTCTAATGAACAATGGTCGTTGCAAATTGTGCGTTGGACGCCTACCACTTGCGGGATATATATGGGACGGCTAACCGGTAAGTATGCCGGTGCGGGGTTTGTTTATTGGCTTAAAAATTCGTACGACGATATAGAAGAAGGCACTATTTCTTGTGCAGAACGCCTAAGCAATGGTTTATCGTTCGGTGGCACATCGGGTAGCTATTGCGGGCAGGTTATCCGTGTATCCGGCCCAAAACTCAGTAAAAGTGCTATTGATGTGTGGCCATTATAGTAAAGTAAAACGTCCCTTTTACAAAGGGACGTTTTACTTAAGTTCAATTCATCCACCACATAGCGGCGGTTAAGTACGTGGCAAACAGCAGCCACAAGCCGTACGGCACCAGTAGCCACGCCGCCGTGCGGCTAATGGGCCAAAACGCGCGGCACAGAAAAATAAATTCCACCAGCATAGCGACAATTAAAATCAGCCCGCCCGTTACACTGTGCGCGCCAAAAAATACCGGCGTCCAACATGCGTTTAAAGCCAGTTGCAACACAAAAAGCATCAAGGCGTGCCCGTGCAATTTTTCGCGAAACGCCAAAAATGCGCTTATGCCCAGCATCACATATAACACACCCCACACGATACCAAACACCGCTTCGGGCGGAGAAAACGCCGGGTGAATCAGCGTGCGGTACCACGTCATATTGTCAAACACGTACTGCATACCCAGCAGTCCGGGCAGTTGGGCAATAGCCAACCACACAATCAGTTGAATCAGATTTGTCATTTTCATAGGGGTATCATAGCGTTTTTGCCGGACCGCGTAAACGGAAAAAAAGTATTAGTTTCTGCCTAAACCCATAAAAAAAATGGTAAAATAATGCTACGTGCCGCTTAGGCACCTTAGAGGATTTTTATGGATACAAAACTCATCAAAGAAGTAACCGATTGGATGAAAACCACCGATTTGGCCGAATTTTGTTACGAAAACAACGGCGACAGTATTGAAATCAAAACCCAAGAGGCCTTGCCCGAGCCCGCACAGTTTGCTTGCTCGCTTACGGCGGTAACGGCCCCCACGGTGGGCATTTACCACGCGGCGGACAAAGGCCAAAATTTAACCCTTACCGAAGGCCAACCGGTAGAACAAGGCGCGGCCTTGGGCGTAGTGGAAACCGTTTCTAAAAAACATAAAATTACGGCTCCCGTTGCCGGGAAATTGCGGGTAGTATCGGCGCAGGAAGGTGCCCCCGTAGAGTTTGGGTTGCCGTTATTTTTTATTGAGCCGCAGGAGCACTAAATGGCAACTGGTTTGCAACAGAAAAATTTTCAAAAAGTTCTCATCGCCAACCGGGGCGAAATTGCCGTTCGTGTGATTCGCACGTTAAAAGAAATGAATATCAAATCGGTTGCGATCTATTCGCAAGCGGATCGCAACAGTTTACACGTGCGTATGGCGGACGAGGCCGTGTGTATCGGTCCGGCACGCTCGGCGCAAAGTTACCTCAATATAGATGCCGTTATTACCGCTGCCAAAATTACGGGAGCGGATGCTATCCACCCAGGGTATGGCTTTTTGTCCGAAAACGAAGAATTTGCCGCCGCGGTGGAACAAGCGGGCCTTACGTTCATCGGGCCGAGCGCGCAAACAATTTCCATGCTGGGTGTTAAATCTACCGCGCGCGAAATAGCCGTAAAAGCCGGCGTGGCGGTTACGCCCGGCTCTGACGGCGTCGTTGGTAAAAATTACCACGCGTTGGCACGCAAAATCGGCTTTCCCCTTATGATTAAAGCCGCTTTAGGCGGCGGCGGAAAAGGCATGCGCGCCTGCCTGCAAGAAGAAGATTTGGACCGCATGATGACCACCGCTAAAGCCGAAGCCCGCGCCAACTTTGGCGACGATAGGATGTATTTTGAAAAACTGATTTTAAATCCGCGCCACATTGAAGTACAAGTAGCCGCAGATAACTATGGTAACGTCGTAGCATTTGCCGAGCGCGATTGCTCGCTTCAACGCCGCCACCAAAAATTAGTGGAAGAATCGCCCAGTCCGTTTGTGGATGCTAAAACCCGCACTCAACTTCAAGAAGCGGCGTGCAAAGTAGTCAAAGCCGCCAAGTATTGCGGCGTGGGCACGGTGGAATTTTTAATGGCGCCTACGAAAGAATTTTATTTTATGGAAGTTAATACCCGCCTTCAGGTAGAGCACCCGGTTACGGAAGAAGTTTGCGGGCAAGATTTAGTGAAACTTCAAATTCAAATTGCCCAAGGCGAAAAATTACCGCTTAGCCAAAAAGAGGCGGCCGTCATTAACTGCCACGCTATTGAACACCGTATCAACGCCGAGGACAGCGAACACAACTTCGCGCCTTGCCCCGGCACGGTAACGGAGTGGATACCGGCGGGCGGGCTCGGTGTGCGGGTGGATAGCCACGTATATAGCGGCTATGCTATCCCGACGTATTACGACAGTTTGATTGCTAAGCTCATTGTTACCGCGCCGGACCGCGCACGTTTACTGGCCCGCAGCCGCCGCACGCTGGGCGAGTTTGTAGTGGGCGGCGTAAAAACGACGATTCCCTTTCATCAAAAAATTGTAGCCAACCCCGATTTTATATCTGGCAATACCGATACGGGGCTCATTGAGCGGATGATTAAACAAGAGAAGGAACATGAAAGCGAAAAGTAAAATTTTAGGGCCGCGCCAACTCAAAAAATGGGTAGAAACGGCACGCAAAAAAGGCCAAAAAATCGTTTTTACCAACGGATGTTTTGATATTTTACACGCCGGACACGTTAGCGTGTTGGAGTTTTCGCGCAGTAAGGGCGACTTGCTTGTCGTGGGTTTAAATAGCGACGCATCCGTGCGCCGTTTGAAAGGACCGACCCGCCCCGTTAATACGCAGGCGGACCGCGCACTCGTGTTAGCGGCGTTAGAAAGTGTAAGCGCAGTGTGTATTTTTAACGAAGATACACCGTACAATTTAATAAAACTCGTCCGCCCGGACGTACTTGTCAAGGGGGGCGATTATAAGCCGTCGGAAATCGTCGGCCGCGAATTTGCAAAAAAAGTAGTGCGTTTTGCTTTACTCAAAGGACGTTCTACCACAAACATTATTAAAAAAGTAAGTAAGTAGCGTAAGCTACCGTTGCGAGAGGAAAAAACTATGGCTGATATTTTTGAGAAGTGCAGAAATTACAAGGACGCCAAAATTGCGATGCGTATGGGCATCTACGGCTATTTTCAACCGATAGAGTCCGCGCAAGGGCCGGAAGTTATGCTCGGCGGCAAAAAATACATTATGGCGGGCTCTAACAACTATTTGGGGTTGGCTAACGACCCGGAAATGAAAAAAGCCGCGTTGGAAGCCGTGGAAAAATACGGCACGGGCGTAGCCGGTTCGCGCCTTTTAAACGGCAACACAAAACTTGCCGATAATTTGGAAGCGAAACTTGCTAAGTTCAAACGCAAACAAGCCGGGTTACTCTTCGCAACGGGGTATCAAATGAATTTAGGGGTTGTGTCGTGCCTTATCAAAAAAGGCGACTACGCTATTGTGGATAAATTAGACCACGCCAGCATTTTGGACGGTATTAAAATGTCCGAGGGCGAAATGGTCCGCTTTAAACACAACGACATGGCCGACTTAGAGCGCGTGCTTGCCAAGATCCCCGAAGATGCCGGGAAACTTATTATTGTGGACGGTGTATTTAGTATGGAGGGGGACATTTGCCCGTTACCCGATATTGTGAAAATCGGTAAAAAATACGGCGCACGCATTATGGTAGATGATGCACACGCTACGGGTATTATCGGCAAAACGGGCCGCGGTACGTGTGAGCACTTCGGGTTGGAAAACGGCGAGGTAGATTTAATCGTCGGTACGTGCTCCAAAACATTTGCGACCGTCGGCGGATTTGTGGTGGGCGATGAAGATATCATCCACTACATGCGCCACAATGCGCGCAGCCAGATTTTCTCGGCCTCTATGCCGCCGTCTTGTATTGCGTCCATTACCAAAGCGTTGGAACTTATTGAAAACGATACGTCGCGCCGCGATAATTTATTCCGTTTAACTGCCAAACTCAAAAAAGGGTTGGAAGAGTTGGGATACGATTTAGGCACAAGCACTACACCGATTTTGCCGGTGCACGTGGGTAGCAACGAAAACTGCTTTAAGATGTGGCGCGCTTTGCACGAAATGGGCATTTTCGCTAACCCGGTCATCAGCCCCGCTGTGCCGCCCGGCCGCGCACTCATGCGCCTGACGCTCATGGCCACGCATACGGACGAACACGTCCAAAAAATTATTGATGCGTTTGCCCAAGCGGGCCGCAGTATCGGTATTATTAAATAAGGAGTTTTTAAAAAACCCCGCCGCGTGCGGGGTTTTGTTTTTAGACGACTATGCAAATCAAAGAAATTATTTCCCCGGTTGATATTCAGGCGTTTGTAGAGTTTCCCTTTACCTTATATAAGGATAATCCGTATTGGGTGGGGGAATTAAAAGCCGATACCCAGCATTTATTGGATACAAAAAACCCGTTTTGGGCTACGGCTTCGCGCGCGCTTTTTATGGCGTATGAGGGGGGCAAACCCGTCGGGCGTATTATGGCCCTTGTCAACCGGGCCCACAACGAATACCACAAAGAAAATATCGGTTTCTTTGGTTTTTTTGACTCAATTAACGACGAAAAAGTTTCTGCTGCTTTATTTCAAGCGGCCGAAAAGTGGCTCAAAGCACAAGGCGTAGAAGAAATGCGCGGGCCGGCTAACCCGTCAAGCAATCACACCTACGGACTTTTGGTGGAGGGGTTTGACAGTATGCCCGCTATTATGATGCCGTATAATTTTGCTTATTACGCGGGGTTAATTGAAAAAGCCGGACTTACCAAAGCCAAAGATTTACTCGCTTTTTACCGCACCAAAGATGATAAATTTTCCGAGCGGTTTTTGAAAATTTGCGCCCGGTGCGAGCGCGCCAAAGGCATTACGCTTAGGCGGCTTAATTTGCACAAAATTGACGAAGAAGCCGAAATTATCCGCCAAATTTATAACGCCGCTTGGGCGGAAAACTGGGGCTTTGTGCCGCTGACCAAGCAAGGTATGTTAGACATTGTGCATGAGCTAAAACCCATTATCCGCACCGAAGGCACGTGCATACTAGAAGAAAACGGCGTGCCGGCCGGGTTTTATATTTGTATCCCCAATATGAATCACGTGTTGCGCGTGTTGAAAGGATCGCTTAAAAACCCGTGGCGGGTGTTGCGTGCGTTATGGACGTGGAAACGCATTAAAGATGCGCGGCTGATTATGCTAGGCGTTATGCCGGAGTTTAGAAAGCGCGGGTTAGATTTAATTTTAATTAAACACATCGTTACGCACGGAGTAGCCGTGTGGGACGGAGCGGAACTGTCGTGGGTGCTGGAAGACAACGCCGGCATGGTGCATGCTATCCAAGAGTGCGGATGCCACCCCTACAAACGCTACCGCGTGTATCAGAAAGATTTATAAAAGTTATTTTTTGCAAAATAAGACCCGTTTCCGGTTAAACCGGGGACGGGTTTTTCGTCGCGAAAAAATACTTATCTCCGGCAAGGAGATTATTGCGTTGTAAAGCAACATAGTAAAAAGAGTGTGGCTTTAATTAAGTGAAAGCTAGCTCCCAAAATGCCTGCCCCCGGCAAGGGGGTTGACATCGTTTTTTTTTTTGATTTAATTTGATTAAACAGAAATGAAAAAGGAGGAGTTGTTATGGAAAAAGAAAATAGTTTTAAGGGTTGTTTAAATCAAATTAAGCTGTCATGCCGGAAGGTTTTTATCCGGCATCTTCGTATTTTTGTTTCTGAAGGGATGGTTAACTGGCGAGAGAAAATCAGAAGATCCCGGATTACAAATTTCCGGGATGACAAGTCTTTATGTTATAACGGCAACGCATTTACGCTCATTGAACTTTTAGTCGTCGTACTCATTATTGGTATACTCGCGGCGGTGGCGTTGCCGCAATATCAAAAAGCGGTGGAAAAATCACGCGCCGCGCAAGCTCAAACGATGCTTAAAAGTGTATCGCAAGCGATAGAAAATTATTACTTGGCTAACGGCGAGTGGCCGCAAAGTTTTGACGAACTTGCCATAGATATCCCGTGGACGGGAACGGAAAAGTATTATGATTATTCATCACAGATTAAAGACGTTCGTTCCAATGGCGAATGGGCCATTGAACTTGGACGTAGTGATTCTTACGGTTCCTACGTAATAATCGGACGTTTGAACGGGCAGTATGCGGGGGGCGGATTTGTATTGCATGATTTTCATTGGCCTGCAGGATATTATCCGGGAGAAACCTTGTGTATAGAAGGTAAATCAAACTCGTATGGTGTGAAATTTAACAAGAATGACGGAGATTATTGCACCAAATTATTTGGGGGTACTTTGGCCACAACTGGTAATTTGCGTTATTATCGTTTCGCTCAATAAAACAGGGGCCCTATTTTCCCACGAAATAAGACCCCGTTAATTGCCCGGCGTACAAGTCCCCTCTTGTTGCCGGGTCGGATGAAAATTTAGGAAGCCCCGGTGTGTGCCCGGGGCTTCTTTGCATGGGAGTTGTCTAGTGTCAACACCCACACTTATCCCCTGTGTTGTTGTTCTGCAATAAAGGACGAACCTTTATTTATCCCCCAGAACAAATTGATTACAGTATTATCCTAAAAGATTAGTTGTCCCCCGGCAACCCAAAAAAAGGGTTAGATTTTATATTGTACTTTTCTGGCAACAGAAAAGTACCAAAAGATTGCCGCCCACGCTCATAAAAAGCAGTTAAAACAAGAAAATTTTTCAAACTCGCTCACGCTCAAACATGAAAAATTTTTACTTATTTTAACGCTTTTTAACGGCACGCTATCGGGCGGATAAACGACAACGACGGAAATTTTTTGGCAGGGGAGTGTTGCGTTGCAAAGCGACACTACAAAAACAGTGTGGCTACAAGTAAGTGAAAGTTGACTCCCAAAATGCCTGCCCCCGGCAAGGGGGTTGACATCGTTTTTTTTTTTGATACCATTTTATTGGTTGGTAAAAATTATTAAAGGAGTGTTGTATGAAAAACAAACAAGCATTTACGTTAATAGAGCTTTTAGTAGTAGTACTTATCATCGGTATATTAGCGGCGGTGGCGTTGCCGAAATATGAATTAGCCGTCGCCAAAGCGCGGTATATGCAACTAATTTCTCTTGCTAATGCGTTAGGTAGAGGACAAGAAGTATATAAACTGGCCAACGGAGAATTTAGTAATGATATCAGTGCCTTGTCTATTGATTTGCCAAAGGGTACGCAAGTAGTTAATAATAAGGTCAGCTATTCGTGGGGATCTTGTAGCATTGGCACAACCGGGTACGCGTCTTGCAGAAGCGCACGTGATGGGGTCAGTTATGTTGATTTAAGAACTTTCAGACAATGTAAGGTAGAACCCGGCACAAAAGAAGAATTTGGTAAAAAGATTTGCAAAAGCATGGGGGGCGTCTATACTTCCAAAGACGGCAACGGACAGTATCAATTTACTTTGCCCTAGATTTATTTCTTAGTGACCCGTTCCCACGCGGCAAGGAAATCGTCCGGCACCGGGGCTTCAAATTTTAACTTTTTACCCGTTAGCGGATGTGTAAATTCAATGCGCCTAGCGTGGAGCATGAGACGCTCGGCCGTTGCGCCCTCGTAGAGCCAGTCGCCAAGGACGGGGTATCCGAGCCAATTTAAATGCACGCGCAACTGGTTGGTGCGCCCGGTGCGCGGGTAGAGTTCAATATACGTAAAACCGTTTTTGCGCTCCAACACTTTATAATCGGTTACGGCTTCGCGCCCGACGTCAGAGGCCTTGATTTTCCCACCCGCTACACGCCCGATCGGCACGTCAATCGTGCCTTCGTCGTCGGGGACGAGCCCGCACGCAATCGCGTGGTACGTTTTATGCACGTTGCGCGCGGCAAACGCGGCAATCATTTCCGCTTGAAATTCTTGCGTTTTGGCTACAATCATTACGCCGCTTGTTTCGCGGTCTAACCGGTGGACGAGTCCCGCGCGTGGCATTGTTTTATCAAACCCTTTGGGCGGGTTAGCTAAAATAACCGATACTAAAGTTTCTTCGGAGGAAAAAACCGTTTCCGGGTGTTCTTCCCACACGGGGCTTTGCGGGTGGACCAGCATGCCCGCGGGTTTTATTAAAGCAAAAAAATCTTTTCCGTCGTTAATAATTAAATCTTTGAGCTTTGTTTGGCTGTGTGCTTGCGGCAACGTGATTTCTACCGTTTCGCCCGCTGTCAATGGCCAAGACGGTTTTACTTTTTTGCCGTTGACAGTAACGTGGCCGTCTTTGATTAACTTTTGAACAAGTGAGCGCGACAAATTTTCCAATTCATCGGACACAAATACGTCTAAGCGTTTAGAATATCCCTCAAAAATTACCGTTTTTTTATCAGCCATTTTTTTGTTCCTTTTTTTGTCGTGCGCCACCAAATGATACCGGCTGTTAGGGCCAGTAAAAGCGTAATGAGTTGCGCCGGCGAAAGCCCGAAAATATACGTTCCGCGAAAGTCACCCCGGAAAAATTCCAATACAAAACGTAACGTGCCGTAACAGGCAATATACGCCACCAATATCATTCCGTTTTTATGCGGGCGGTTATACAGTTTGTGCAAGAGAAAGAAAATCAGCAAATTGCCTACGGCTTCATACAGTTGCACCGGGTGGACGGGAACGCCGATTAAATCGGGCGAAACCATGGCGTGGGGGTCTGAAAATATAACGCCCCACGGCAACGCGGTGGGTTTACCGTGGCAACAGCCCGCCAGAAAACAACCCACGCGCCCAAATGCATGCCCCAGCGGAAGCCCGGTAATAATAAAATCGGACGTGGGTAAAAGCGGCAAGTTTTTCTTTTTCATGTAGATAATCAGCGCCGCTACCGCTACAATCAGCCCGCCGTAAAATACAAATCCGTAGCGGAAATTTTGCGCAAAATACGTCATCTTTTCCCACATTGTGCCGTTAAGTTGCGGCCACGTAACGAGGATAAATAATAATTTCGCGCCGACAAGCGCGCCCATAAAAATAATGAAAATTAAGTTCCAAAATGTGTCTTTATCTATATTTTTAGGTAAGTGCCGCAGTAAATAGTAAGACGCTACCGCGTAACCCAACGCGGTCATCACGCCGTAACTGGCCAGTTCAAAGGGTCCGATGTGTAAAAAAACCGGGTGCATTATAACAGCTCCTTGTCGCGTAGCGCATTGCGCATAAATTGATTTTTGACCCGCTCATAGCCAATGGTAGAACTGCATTTTCCGCCGTAACTGTGGCCCGCAAAAATTTGGGTGTCTTCCGGTAAGTGCGCCAGTTTGAGTAAGCTTTGGCGCATGGCGCGCGGGTCGGACGAGGGTAAATCTACCCGTCCGCACGCACCGGGGAAAAGCGTGTCGCCCGTGAAAAGTGCATTGCCGATTTGGATGCACACACCGCCGGCGGTGTGGCCGGGGGTGGGGATAATGTGCAGGTCAAACGGACCGATTTTAAAGTTTTGCTCGCCGTGATAGGTGTGTAAAAATTGCGGGTCAATGCCGGATAATTCTACGTCGCTTTCTTCCAAATATCCTTTCAGACCTGTTTTTTGTAAAAGGTCTTGGGCGAATTTGACGTGATCAAAATGACCGTGCGTAAAAAGTACACCGCGTAAGGTTAAATTTTTTTGCTCAAGCGTGTGTTCCAAAAAATTCATATCCCACGCCGGGTCAATAAGCAGTGCGTCGTTACCTTGTGAAATAAGGTACGTGCAATTATCCATCGGGCCTAAGTTAATCACGTCAATGTTCATATTATTTATTATCCGTAAAGCGAAATTCAATTTCGTTGGGCTTAGCCAAATCATACTCCGTGCGGGCAATTTTTTCCACCAATACCGGGTCTTGCGCTTCTAACAATTCTTTTGTGTGAAGTAAGTTTTTGTGTTCGCTGTCTAAAGCCGCACTTTTACGAACGAGCCGGTTTGTTTCTATTTTGTTGTGTACTAAACTGACGATACTGCTTCCCAACCACAACGCCACCACCGCCAGCAGGGCTAGCCCCGCCAGCAGTGGTTTGCGGTTTTTAATAAGTGTATTGATAACTTCTTTCATTACTTTCTAAAAATACTCCCTTGGGCGTACACGGCTTGCGGGCCGAGTTCGCTTTCAATTTCTAACAACCTATTATATTTAGCGGTGCGTTCCGCGCGGGCGGGCGCGCCGGTTTTGATGGCTCCTGCGTTAGTGGCAACGGCTAAATCGGCAATAAACGTGTCTTCCGTTTCTCCCGAGCGGTGCGACACGATACACGCATAGCCGTTTTCCCGGGCCAGTTGCATCACGTCTATCGTTTCCGACACGGTGCCGATTTGGTTTAACTTAATTAAAATAGCGTTGGCGGCTTTTTGTTTAATGCCTTGTGCTAAGCGTTGGCGGTTGGTAACAAATAAATCGTCACCCACCAAACGCACTTTGCCGCCCAGTTTGGCAGTTAAGGTCTGCCAGTTTGTCCAGTCGTCCTCTTGCAACGGATCTTCTAACGAGATAAGCGGATAATTTTTACACCAGTTTTCGTAAACTTGGCACAGTTCATCCGCAGATAAATTGTTGCCTTCAAAACGATATTTCCCGTCTTTGAAAAATTCGCTAGCGGCGGCGTCTAACGCTAAAGACATAGTTGGGTGCCCGGCTTGTTGGGCGGCAGATAAAATGGTCTTTAAGACGTCCTCGTGTTTGGCAATTTTGGGAGCAAAGCCGCCTTCGTCGCCCACGGCAATTACTTGCCCCGCGTTTTTTAACGCTACGCGTAACGTGTGATATGTTTCGCTAGCACTTCGTAAGGCCTCGCTAAAGGTGTTGGCGTGCGTAGGCACAATCATAAATTCTTGGATATCTAAACCCGAATCGGCGTGCTTACCACCGTTAATGATGTTAAGCATGGGCGCGGGCAAGATATATCCGGTTTCTTTAAGGCGGTAAATTTCGCGAATAAATTTATATAAAGGAGTTTTGGTAGATTGCGCCCCGGCGCGAAGTACGGCCATGGATACTGATAGCGTCGCGTTGGCCCCTAAATTAGATTTATTGTCCGTGCCGTCCAACTTACACATGGCTTGGTCTATGGCGCGGATATCTAGCGGGTCCATATCCGCCAGATGCGTGGCAATTTTTTGCACGTTGGCAATTGCTTTTAATACGCCTTTGCCGCCAAAGCGCGCGTCTTTATCGCGCAGTTCCAGTGCCTCGTGCGAGCCGGTAGAGGCCCCGCTTGGCACCGCGGAAAAACCGCGCGCGCCGTCGGACAAGAGCACGTCGGCGGCTACGGTTGGGTAGCCGCGGGAATCTAAAATTTCCCGAGCAGTAATTTTTTCAATGCGAACCATACAACCCCCTCGGCCGCAGGTGCGGCCTTATAGCATACTGTCTATGATTTTTTTACCTTCTTTAATTAACGCCGCCGGGGTTTTTTCGTCTTGTGCTTCGGCATACATACGGATCAGATGTTCCGTGCCGGAAGGGCGGATGGCTAACCAACTGCCGCCTTTTAAGAGGAATTTAAACCCGTCGGTGTTATCAATACGCCACACAGAGGTTTTGTTGATAGAAAGCGGCGGCCGGATATCCAACCGCTCCATAATGCGGTTGATTTCGGTCTCCGTTTTGGGGATACTGACTTTTTGGTCAAAGAGTTGTTTGTATTTCTTGTAAAAATCTTTGCGCAGTTGTTTGAGCGTTTTGCCTTCGGTAGCGAGCAAATCTACCACGAGCAAACATGCCAAAAGGCCGTCTTTATCCGGGATATGATTGGCAATGGCCAGCCCGCCGGACTCTTCCATACCCATAATGTACTGGCCCGAGGTCATCAAGTCTGTAATATACTTAAACCCGACGGGCGTTTCGCGTAGCATAAGTCCGTTGGCTTTGGCCACTTGGTCAATTAAGTTGGATGTAATGACACTGCGGCAAATGCGGCCTTTTTGTTTTTTGTTACGCACTAAGTGATCCAAAATCATAGGGGCGATTTCGTTGGGGGAAATCCACTCGCCGTCTGAATCAATCAAGCCGAATTTGTCGCAATCGGAGTTGCACGCAATACCCAAATGCATTTTTTTGCGCAGTACCAGTTCGGTCAGCTCTTTTAAGCTTACCGGTCCTGCGTTGGGGGTAACTCCGCCGAAAAGGACGTCATCTTCCTCGTGGATGCCTTCTACGGTAACACCGTTTTTCTCCAAAAACGGACGGAAATAATTTTTAGCCGAGCCGAAAAGCGGATCCACCGCAATTTTAAGTTTAGATTTTTTCAGCGCGCGGGTATTGATGAGTTTTTCCAAATGCGCTAAATAATTTTTGCGTAAATCTTTGCTTACCACTACGGCCGCGTTAAGCGTGCCAAACTCGGTGGAAGAGGCCTTTAAAATTTGGGCGTTTTCAGACGGAATATGCTTTTCAATATCTTCGCAAATTTCGTTGTTGGCAATACCGCCGTAGTACGAAATCCATTTCAGCCCGTTGATGTGGTAAGGGGCTTCACTACCGGTAATAATTACCGCACCTACGGCGCATTGGCTCAGCACAGCCCACTCGGCTACCGGGGTGGGCAGCGGTTCTTCGGCCATGTGTACGGTGATACCGCTTTGCACGAGTGCATTGGCGGCTACAAAGGCCAGTTGTTTGGATAAAAACCGGGTATCGTACCCGACGATGACGAGCGGGTTTTTCAGTTTTTTGCCTTGAGTTTTGCAAAAATTCTGATAGCCCGTTCCTCTAAACCCGTAGAAAGGGTGTTCCAAAACGTGCTCGGAAATACCGTACGCTAAACGCTGTACCGTTTGGGCGGTAAGTCCGCCCGCTGTAATGGCCCGAAAGCCGGCTGTGCTGAATTTAATTTCTCCCATAGTGCAGACATTATAGCAAAATTGGGTGGGAAATTTTCAAGTAATCTAAATTAAGGCATACGGAAATAATTCCAAGCGCCCTCGCCGTTGGTGTGTAACAGTGTCCCTTTCATAATTTTCTGACAATAGGCCCCTTTAGATTTTGTGAACGGATAGTTGTTTTCGCTGACCATTTCAACACATAGCAATTGGTCAATAGGGATGCGCCCATCGTCCGAAGCTGCATATATGGCAAAAGCACTTCCCGCATAAGGGCCGGATAAGTGGGAAATAATTATACCGCGAGAAACAGAAGTTGAACCCGAATTTCGTATCTGTATAGACCAATCTGCATTAGACTGGCCTTGCTTATGATGTCCAAGGTTAATGCCGTTTGTAGTTCCCGTCCATGGGGTTTCTACGGCGAGTTCGTCAACCGAGGTTGGCCACTCACCATTAGCCAGTTGATAGGCCTTAGCGGCGTTGTAAATGCTTTTAAGTAAGGTAATGGCTTGCGTGGCGCGGCTTTTTTCCACCGCTTTTTGATATTGCGGCAAGGCAACCGCCGCTAAAATACCGATGATTAAGACTACTACTAATAATTCAATAAGCGTAAAGCCGCTTGCCGTTTGACTTCCACCCTGGCGGGGGAAGTGGTTTTGTGTGCGTAAGCACTCAAAACCGATGAGGGGGTAAATAATAAAGTTATTTCCTTGTTCTGTTATACCCCGCTTTTTATTACCCCTCACCCTACCCTCTCCCGCAAGGGGCGAGGGGTAAAAGAGAGAGGTTGCCCGTCCGGCGAGGACCTCCCGCAAGGGGCGAGGGGAAAAGCGAGGGTGGTTCGTGCGGCGAGCACCCTGACCTACATTTATATTTGTTTGCATAAATTTCTCCTTGTTTTTTTGCGTCTCTTTATTATTGTTTTTTTTTTTTGTTTTTTCAAGCACAATTTGTCGGGTTGTAAAAATAATGATGATATTTAAGTGGGATAAAATAGACCAAGACGAATAGAAATAAGGCAAGGGTTCATCTAAAATCAGCGAGGATAATATTTTGTGACATAAGCGAAACACCTCGGCTTCGGCTCGGGGTGTTTCATGTGATGTTATACTGAATTTGTTACAAACGTATTATATACCAACCGCTGTAAGTGGGGGATAATTGACCGCCGCTCAAGGTTTTACAAATTTGCCACGGGTCGCCCAGTCCACCGGAGGAAAGCTTGCAATAGATGTTTGGGTCATTGGCTACTTTTACAAAAGAGTAATGTCCTTTTCCGCCTACGTGTACTTGCCCTTTTTCCCACCGTTGGGCAAAAGCGATAATGGGGGTGTCTGACATGGTATTTAGGCCAAAATCAAAATAATCTGTTTTTTTGCGGGCGTAGCCGTTGTATGTGGCATCTGTGCCGGGGATCTCTATATCAAAACTATCAAATGAGGTGGCATATTCTCCGTTGGCGAGGAAATACCGTTCTTGGGCTTCAGCAAGAGATTTTACAATGGTAAATGCCTGTGTGGCGCGGCTTTTTTCTACCGCCCGTTGGTATTGCGGCAAGGCAACCGCCGCTAAAATACCGATGATGAGAACGACGACCAAGAGTTCAATAAGCGTAAAAGCTTGTTTGTTTTTCATGTTGTTTGCTCCTTGTATATTTTTTGCGTCTCTTTATTATCGTTTTTTTTTTTTGATTTGTCAAGTGCTCACCGCACGGGCATGTTGTCCGCGAGCTTTCATTTACTTGTAGCCACACTATTTTTGCACTGTTGCTTTGCAACGCAACGACTTTTGCCGGGGGCAGGCATAAGGCCTCAAACCTCTGTTTGCGTTTGGTGTTATCTTTGGCAAGGGGGGTTCGTGGGAGTCTGCTAAGCTCTTTTTCGCTTTTTCGGCAAAATTGTGCTGTGGTTTAATGGGTTAAAAAGCGGCTGTAAACACAACAAAGATACCTAATATGATAAAATAGAACTATGAATTTTGAACGTGTTAAACAATATATTAAGGACGCCGGACTGCCTAATTTCCGTATCGCGCAAGTGCAAGAGGCTGTGTTTAAACGCGGTATTTCGTCGTGGGACGAGGCGTCTAATTTGCCCGCCGATTTGCGTGCAAAACTAATAAAAGAACAACCGATTTTATCGTTTAAAGTCAGTAAAATTGTCGTTTCCCGCCAAGACCGCACCGCTAAGGCGTTGCTGACACTCAACGACGGTTTGCAAATAGAAACCGTCCTGTTAAAACCGCAAGATACGTGGAGCGTATGTGTGTCCAGCCAAGTGGGGTGTGCCTTGCATTGTTCGTTTTGTAGTACGGGCAAAATGGGGTTCAAGCGTGATTTAACCCAAGAAGAAATTACCGACCAAGTTTTAATGTGGTATCAATACATCCGCAAAGAAAAACTGGGCGAGCGTATTTCCAGCGTAGTGTTTATGGGTATGGGCGAGCCGCTGCTGAACTATTTAAACGTCGTCAAAGCGGCGCACGATTTGTCCAACCCCGATTACTTAAACATCGGTGCACGGCATATTTCTGTTTCTACGTCGGGCATAGCTGATAAACTGCATAAACTGGCGGTAGATTTGCCGCAGGCCAATTTGGCTATTTCCTTGCATAATGCCGACAATGCCGAACGCAGTAAACTCATGCCCGTCAACCGCAAGTACGATTTGGACGAGCTGAAAAAAGCGTTGGAGGAATATATCGCTATGACGGGCCGCCAAGTATTTTTAGAATATTCCGTATTGGAAAACGTCAACAGCCGCCCGGAGCACATCCGTAAATTGGCCGATTGGATCTATTCTATTAAGGATAATTATTTACTGCACGTCAATTTGATTGCGTGTAATTTGGGCCGCGGCGAAAAAACCGACGAGCGCGTAGTGAAAAATTTTGCCGCCGGCTTAAAAGCCATGGGAATTGGCGTAACAATTCGCAAAAGCATGGGTAACGATATTTTAGCCGCGTGCGGACAGTTAGCCGCTCAGTATAAATAGGAGGTATTATGAAAGGGATAAAAAGTTTAATTTTAGTCGCGTTTGTATTGGCCGGTTGCGCTACGTTAGAGCAAGGCCAAATTGATTGGATACCGATAGGCCCTGAATTTCCGGCGACCGACCCCAAAAATATTCAAATTGTCAGCGGACGCAAAGACATTACCCGCCCGTACGGTAACTTGGGGTTACTGCGCATTAAAAATTTAAATCCTTCCCGCGATTCTATTTTGATGGGGGTAGAAAAGGGAAAAAAGATTGCTGCGTCCAAAGGGGCAGATGCTATCCAACTTAACCAATACAGTAATGCCGAGGACGGCGTGGCCGACCCGCGCATTACGCTGATTATCTACGCCATTAAATATGTGGATAATTTAACTGACGCTGATAAAAAAGCCATTGACGATTTTGAAGTAATGGGAGTGCTTAATGAACGTGCTAGTCGCTAAAAATCTGGGCGAATGTGCTTCTTGGACGGGTACGGCCGTTATTATAGACGTACTCCGTACGGCTACTACTATCTGCACACTTCTTGCCAAAGGGGAGCGCAATATTGTGGTCTGCCCGGATGTCAAAACTGCCGAGCGGTTAAAATCGGCTTATCCTGCGTTTGAAGTGATGACGGAGTTGCCGTTTACCGGCGCGCACGAGGACGACTCGCCCCATTTGGCTGAAAAACTGGCCCCCCAAACCCCGGTCCTGCTAGTGAGTAACGACACCGGACGTGCCTTGCAACAAGTGCGCCGCGCTTCGGCAGTACTGTTGGGCGGGTTTTGTAACTTCCGTTCATTGGTACAACAAGCGCAAGGTATCGGCAAAGATATTCTGCTTGTTCCGGCTACTATTTTCAGCGGACAACAAAACGAAGAAGATATGCTCTGCGCGCAAGCGTTTAAAGAGTTTGTGGAAAAAATCAGCCAGCCGGGTAAATTTATAGAAGAATTACAAACGACTGTCCGCTTGGTAGAATTTAGCGAGCACGGCCCGGCTACGGCCGTCAAAGATTTGGAGCTGGCCCTTACGCTCAACGAATTTTCCGTCGTTCCGCAAGCGGCTTATGCGCCTAAAGGAAATTGGGCCGTTTGTGTGCCGCTTGGCAAAAAGCCCGACCCGGCGTGGGCGACTTTTAAAGCCATTGAGCACGATGTGCCCCAAGTGCAAGAGCCGCAATTTAAGACCATGATAGATTTAAACTTGCGCCCCATGGTGGAAAAAACTTTACTCGCCAGCCAGCTCATGCCTCAACCGGCGGCCAACCAATGGATGCCGTCTATTGACGATGCCGGCAAGCCGCCTAAGCAGGAAAGTGCGGAAGTGCAAGATTTACTGAGTAAACCGACTCCTAAAAAAACAGAGCCGGTTGCAAAAAAAGAAAAATCGGCCCCGCGTAACACCAAGCCGTTGCCCGAACGGGTAATTAAACCGAAAGCACCACCCGCGGAAGAAGAATCGGGCGTGTCACTTTCCGCCGGGAAAACCATTTGGCAAATCAGTAAGCCCCGCCCCGGGTTAGAACAAGCCAACGCCGAGGATAGTATGTTTGTAGATTTGCCGGCCCCCCAACAACCGCCGACAGAAACGCCGGTAGAACAAGTTACCCAAACGCCCGAAACCGACCGTCCGCAAGAGCGTGTGTTGGAGTTAAGCGTGCTACAAGAAAACGGCGTGGTAGAATCTAAACCGGCTGTTATGCATCAACCGTCTGCGGGTAAACGTAAAAAAGCCATTGTGCTTTTTTCGGGTGGGTTAGATTCCACGACGTGTTTGCACTGGGCTATTGCTAGGGGCTATGAGTGTGAGGCCTTAACCGTTTCGTACGGTCAACGCCACCTGCGTGAAGTGGTGGCCGCGCAAACAATTACCCGTAAGTTGCATATCAAACACCATTTGATTGATTTAAAATTGCCGTGGTTGTCGTCCAGTTCGTTAGTGGATGATAATAAACCGTTACCGGATGTGGCGGTGGAACAAATCCCGCAACACGGTATCCCCTCTACTTACGTGCCCGGACGGAACTTGATGTTTCTCTCTATCGCCGGATCGTTGTTAGACGCCGTGGGCGCGGACGCAATTGTGGCCGGGCCCAATGCGGTAGATTTTTCCGGCTACCCCGATTGTACCCCGGCTTTCTTTAAAGCCGCGGGCGAAGCCCTAAACCGCGGGACCGAGCGCGGCGTGCGCGAAGGAATTGATGTGCTTGCCCCGCTCATGCACCTAAGCAAAGCGGAAATTGTACGTTTGGCAGTTAAGTTGCACGTACCGCTAGAGCTGACGTGGAGTTGCTATGCCGGAGGCGATAAGCCGTGCGGCAAGTGCGACTCGTGCAAGTTACGCGCTAAAGGGTTTGCGCAAGCGGGTATAAAGGATCCGGCGTTATAGATTATACCGCGCTAGTTTGTAGCAACTTTTCGTAACTTCTATCATGCGCACAAAAGGCAGACTAACAAAGTCTGCCTTTTGTGTCTTAAGAAGGATAAACAATTTTCCACATTTGGCCGTCTTGCGTGTCCCTGCCCCTTGACGTAGCTACCGCTACGCCTATGCGGGGCACTTGCCCACGCAATACGGCTCAAATCTGAAAAATCATATAATCATCTACAATGTTAGTCTTTGGGCGGCGGGCCGTCCCTTGCGGCCTTGCCTAAGCTCAAAACTGAAAACCGGGTGTTGTCCTTCGCTCTTACCGCGCTGTTAAAAAACGGCCTTGTTATCTTACGATTACGTACACCGCCCTTAGGACGTCATCCTGAACTTGATTCAGGATCTCGTTGTGTCCTAAGGGCGGTGTACTAACAATGTTAGTCTTTGGGCGGCGGGCCGTCCCGGCTCAAAATTACGTTTCCAATGTTTAGCGTAAGAAAAAGTCGGACGGGATTTTAGTATGGGAAATTTTTAATAAATTTTCCAAATGGGATAAAAACTCCCGGTAGGAATCTAAAATCTGAAACGTAGTGGCTAGGGCTTCTGCTTCTAAGGGGGAAATTTCATTTGCGCGTACGACTTGCGAACGTATCAGCCGGGCGCGTTCTTTAAGCGTTTGCAGTAAAAACAACAATAGTTGTTGGTTTTCGGTAAGGGCGGCTTGTTTGGTTTTGCGTGTGCGTGGCATAATTTCTCCTTACCGCCCATAAAAAAAGGGCGGACTTTCATTAGGTGCTCTCACCTTCCTAACGAAGCCGCCCCGCTATACGCTAGTAGCGTATAACAAAGCCGAGGCGGCTTGCCGGGTGGCAAGAACTTTTTGTCCGCCGCGATCATTT
>NZ_CACVRB010000024.1:0-18851 GCF_902756455.1 Candidatus Avelusimicrobium caledoniensis
CTTTTTGTGGTGCCCCGGGGCGGCGGTCTTTTGTAGCTTTTCTGCCGTCAGAAAAGCGGAGGGGGCTTGACATCGTTTTTTTTTTTGCTACATTTTATTAAATGAAACAAAGGAGGTTGTATGCAAAAAGAAAGATGTTTAAAAGGGAATAAGAAAGTTGTTAATGAAAATAGATGTCATTCCAAACTTGATTTGGAATCTCACCGCTTTTTAAAACGACAACGAGGTGAGATGCTGAATCAAGTTCAGCATGACGTCCTTTTTGATAATAACGGCTTTACGTTAATTGAATTATTGGTCGTTGTACTTATCATCGGCATATTGGCGGCGGTGGCTGTGCCGCAATACCAAAAGGCCGTCTTAAAAAGCCGATATGCAACGATCAAAGATTTAACTTATTCTTTGGCCCGGGCGCAGGAAGTATATTATTTAGCTAACGGCAAATATGCTACTGATTTTGAAGAACTGGCGATAGATATGCCCGCCGGGAAACAAGATACCAGCACGACTTCCGTTTATTACTATGATTGGGGACGATGCCAGCTTAATCAAAAAATGGTTTGGTGCACAGATTCGCGCGCCGGTATGCAGTTACAAGTAAAATATGATCATGCCAGTGATGAAGCCGGCGTACGGGATTGTATAGCTTTTTCCGGCGATACAAATGATATCCGTAATCAATTATGCCGTCAAGAAACAGGTGGTTCGGTAAAAATTGTACAAACAGATACCTATACCGGTTGGCGGTATCAATAAATAAGTGACAGAAAATCAACCGCCCCGCAGATTTTTTCTGCGGGGCGGTTTAACTTGCGAAGGAAAGTTCAACTATTCAAATAAACTTTCGTCTTTTTGAATTTTATTGCAAATTTTATGGCATTTGCACGTTTTGACGCACGGCTCGGGCAGTTTGAGCAAGATGCGTGTGTCGCAATCGTTAAAGTCGTCGGCCATTTCGCTAATCAGTTTAGCGTGTTTGCTGGCCAACTTAACAAATTCAATACCGATGGTGTAGACGTTTTCGCGTTCTTTTACCCACGCTAAACGCGCTTCCACTTCCATTTTTTCCGTGCCGGGCAGTTGCAAGCTAATGGAAAAATGATCCGCCAGCGGCGCTCCTAAAAAGCTAATCATGCGCATACCGGACGCGGACAAGTCAGCTAAAATAGCGACTAGGGAAACCTCTTTCCCCTCGTCGGTTTTGTAATGCAAATTGACGGGCTCAATTAAATTACTGATCACCGGCATACGCGGATGACGGCGTCTTTCGGCAGCTTGGTTTTTCTTAGTCATGTTAATCCCTCGCAATAAGTAAAGTACCTACGGCCTTTTCAATCGGTAGTTTGGCAGTGCTTCCTACGGGATACGTACGCGTAGTTTTCACCCAAAAACTGCCGGACGAACGCCCTTTGTCGGGCGTTTCAAACAATACTTCTTGGGTCGTGCCTACTTGTGCTTGATAAGCCGCTTCGGCCAAACCCTTCACTTTATTTAACAAATTTTCAAGGCGTTGTGCCAGTATTTCTTGTGAGTGCAGTTTCATTTGCGCCGCAGGCGTACCCTGGCGGGGGGAGTATTTGTAGCAATACGCCGTCGTAAATCCGGCTTCGTCCACGAGCGAAAGAGTTTGGGCAAAATCTTCCTGTGTTTCCGTGGGAAAACCGACAATCAAGTCTGTGGAAATGAAAAAACCGGCCGCTTGTAATGCTTTAATTTTTTCCAGTAAAATTTCACGTGTGTAGCCGCGTTTCATTTCACGCAATACTTTGGTAGATCCGCTTTGCGCCGGCATGTGCAAGTGGCGCGCGATTTTGGGGTTGTCTTTAATAGCGGATAGAAATTGCAGGGTAAAATAAACCGGGTGCGGGCTAGTAAATCCTACGCGGACGACGCCGGGAATTTCACTGGTCTTATTGAGTAAATCGGCAAAAGTAGTGGCTCCGTCTTGATAGGCATTAACCGTTTGGCCCAGGAGCATAATTTCTTTGGCGCCCGCCGCCGCTTTACGGCGCACTTCTTGCAAAATATCTTCTTGCGGTAGACACTTTACCGGGCCGCGCACATTGGGCACAATGCAATACGTGCACGCAAAATTGCATCCGCGCATGATAGTTACGTAGCCGGTTAAACCGGGCGGTAAAATTTCGCCTTGTGATGTTTGCGGGCCGAATAGACCACTTTTATCCAGCGTATCCGAAAAGTGCTCAATGCCTTTTGCGCCGGACAAAATATCTAAAAACGGATATTTCTTTTGAAGTGCTTTTCCCAAGCGTTGGGCCGCGCAACCGGCAAAAATAATACGCCGTCCGGCGCGTTCTTTTTTCCACGCGGCTAGTCGCCCTAAAAACGAAACGGCTTTGTGTTCGGCGTGGTCGCGCACGGTACAAGTGTTAATAAGCACGGCATCGGCTTCGTCCAAATCGTCGGTGCGCTGATAGCCGCGGGCCGATAAATGTGCAAACATTTCTTCGGAATCGGCCAAATTCATTTGGCAACCGTACGTTTGGATAAATACTTTTTTCATACACATTAAAAAAGAAGGCGGCGCGTGGGACGCCGCCCTCATCACATAATTTAGAATAAGTCGCTGATTTTACGGATACTTTCCACGAGCGGTTGAGTTAAGTGCACTTTAATTGCGCGGCGGCCTTTAGATTCCAAGGCCTGAAAGTCGCCCAATGCTTGCGCGTTGCACAGTTGGCCGAACGTGTATTTTTGACCGGGGATTTGAATATCGTGGGCTGCATCGGCGGAGAAAATCAAAAATACGCCGTTGTTGCCATCCCCTTTGTACAGTTGTCCGGTGGAGTGCAAGTAGCGCGGACCATAGCCAAACAGTACGGCACGTTTGGTGCGAATCATAATTTTATTGCGTAATTTAATCAATTCTTTGGCCACTTCTTGCGACGGATACACATACGGTAAAATCGCAATATAATCGTTACTCTCCAGCAGCGAATAGATATCTTGGGCCAGCGTTTCCAGTTTAACGTCTCCGGCGATATCTTTGGAAACAAGGAGCGGAACGGTAATAGAATCCGGGATGTTTCCTTTGGCCAGTTTGGTTAGCACTTCTTTAGTCATTGTTTTGGCTTCTTGCACGTTGGGTTGGTCAAACGGATTGATAGCCAAAATAGCACCTGCCGCGGCGGTGGCAATTTCCCACAACAGGAAAAGTGCGCCTAAATCGTACGGAGAAGGTACTTCAATAGTAAAGAGGGGTGCTTCGTGCTCGTCTAATTGATCGGCTAAGGCACGGATGCGTTTATCATCTTCGCTATCGGTGTCCAAATGCACAAAGAAACGGTCCTCGCGGTAGTCAAAATTGGCTTGCAACGCTTCGCCGGCTACGGGCACAATACCCTTGCCTTCTTTACCGGTAGATTCGGCTACTAATTGTTCGGCCCATAAACCAAACGTGGCCAATTCTTCGGGCATTAGCAAGGTGAGTTTATCCCGTCCGTGATTGGCGGCACAAGCTCCCATAAACGCACCCAATTTTAACGCGGCGTTATCTTTCACAGGCGCATCCGGCGCAAACGTAAGGGCTTGCTGACGGGCCGTTTCCAAGATTTTCTTTACATCAACCCCCATCAGAGCGGCAGGTACAATGCCAAAGAACGATAAAGCGGAAAAACGGCCGCCGATATCGGACGGGTTAATAAAAGTGTGGCGGAAATGTTGTTGTTTGGCGAGCGTTTCCAAGGCCGTGCCGCTGTCTGTGATGGCGGCAAAATTGTTACCCGGTTCTTGTACGCCGGCCTTTTTAACTTCGTCCATAAAATACGCAAATTGCGAGGACGGCTCTACCGTGCCGCCGGATTTGCTGGCAAAAATGAAAAGCGTTTTAGCCGGATCAATGCGGGTGCGTACGGCGTCAATCCAATCGGGATTGGTGGTATCCAGAACGATGAGTTCCGGCCAGCCGTCTTGTTTGCCAAATATGGTGCGAAATACTTCCGGCGCTAAAGAAGACCCACCCATACCCATTACAATACAGTGAGTAAAATTGGCTTTAACATCTTGGGCGAATGCGGTTACTTCTTCCAACCGTTCCAACGTCCAATCGTATACTTTTTGCCAACCTAAAAACTTGGCAATGAAATCTTGGTTTTCTTTATCGGTTTTCCACAAAGAGCCGTCTTTGGCCCAAAACTTGGTATGAAACGACAAGTCATCTAGTTTAATAAGTCCTTCCCGAATAATTCCTTCTGCCAGGGGGTTGTTGTGTGTAATCATAATTTCCATCCTTTATGTAAAGCCAAAATGGCCTTATTTAAAATTGTTTTCCTCCAAAATTTGTACTTTATGCAGGCGGCGCAAATGGCGCTCTTCGCTTGACGGGGTGGCCTGCAAAAACCGCGTGACTAATTCTTGTGCCGTGGCCGGGCCGATAATACGTGCCCCCAAACAAAGCACGTTTAGCCCGTCGTGTTCAACGGCCTGCCGGGCCGAATAAGCATCATGGCAAACACAAGCGCGTATGCCTTTAGTTTTATTAGCCGTAATGCAAACGCCCACTCCACTGCCGCAAATTAAAATGCCGCGCTGGGCTTGTCCGGCTGCAACGGCTTGAGCAACTTTGGCGGCGAAATCCGGGTAATCTACACTTTTTTCCGAAGAGGTGCCCATGTCCAATACTTCGTGGCCCAAACTTTTTACTTGTTGGGCAACGGTATCTTTTAACGCAAATCCGGCGTGATCGCAACCTAGGGCTATTTTCATAATCAGTACGCTTGGTCCACCAGTTCGCACATGCAATGTCCCATAAAAATATGGCAAGCTTGCACGTGGGGGGTATTGTTGACCGGAACAACGAGCGGTAAATCGCAAATGTCTTTAATGGTGCCGCCTGTTTTCCCTAAGAAAGCCGCCGTGAAGCAACCTTTCTGTTTGGCCAGGGCCAAAGCCAAATACACATTTTTGCTGTTGCCCGACGTGGAAATGCCGATAACGACATCGCCTTTTTGGGCGAACCCGTCAATTTGACGGGAAAAAACGACGTCGTATGAATAATCGTTTCCGATAGCTGTAAGTGTGGAAGTGTTGGTATTAAGTGCTAAAGCCGGCAACGACGGACGTTCTTTTTTAAACCGTCCGACAAATTCCGCTGCGATATGTTGGGCATCGCCCGCGCTTCCACCGTTACCCATTAAAATTACCTTGTGTCCGTTTTTAAAGGCATTGGTTACTTGTTGGGCCAATGTTTCAATGGGAGTGGCCAAATTTTCTTTCACGTACGTAAGTGCTTCAATCAGTTCATCTGCTTGGGTTTGAACAAACATAATTCTCTCCTTTTAAATTTTTTCCAAAGCGTCTTTTTCTATCCAACCTTTTAACCCTTGGGAAGAAATGATTACTTCGTCCCAAGCATCTTTCGTGTCTGATACCGTTACCAAATGTCCTTGTGATACATTAGCACTGGCAGGGAAATTAGTACCGGGACCGCTGCGCACTTCGGCTACCGGAACAGCCACTACGGCTAAATTCTCTTGCTCTAACCGGGCGCGTGCTAAGAGCCAACCGGCACTCAGTAGTACCAATATACACGCAAGGGTAGCTAAAAAGTTCCATTTGCGCCGAAGCAGACAAACCAGCACGCACGCGCAGGCCAACCAAAAAAGCAGATAGGTCAGTCCCTTAAGCTCGCCGTAAGACAAATAGAAAAACGCTTGATGCAATATTACCGGTACGCCCGAAGGTATCCACCGCTCGCCGCTTGTTTCCAAGGCAAGGGCCAAATTATGGCGGATATCACTATCGCGCGGAGCCAACCGGAATGCCCGGTAATAATTAGCGGTGGCAAGCCCGCGGCTACCCATTTTAAAATAACAGTTCCCTATATTGTAGTAAACAAAGGGGTTGTTTGGGTAATTTCTTAAAGCGGTTTCATACTCGTTGAGTGCGGCGGAAAACTTACCTTGGCGGTAGAGCGATTCTCCTTGTTCCATGGGAGATTGGGCCGGTAGGGGGTAAGAGAATAAGCACACCATGAGTAGCAAAAATACGCGTTTCATTTGGCTTCCTCCTCAATAAGTTTAAGTACACTAAGCGCTTGGGCCGATACAGGAGCGTTGCCGGCAGACGCGTCATGCAACGGAGCGAAGCGTTGGGCTTCTAAGCGTTGCCACAGCAAGCTAAACGCCTCTGCCGTAGCGGGGGTAACGCCTTGTTTGCGTAGCGCGGCGGTAATTTCTTTAAGCGGCAAACTGCCGGTAGAGAGGTGTAAACGGTGCTGTAAATAGATGCGTATCACATCGGCAATTTCCTGGGAAGACGTGCTTTTTTTGAGCTGATTTTTAGCGGTTAAAAATGCTTTCTTTTTCGCCAGTGATTTTTGCCCGAGTCCCACAAATAATGCGGCCAACGCCAGCAGTAATATACAGACCCCGTTGATAATAGCTAACTGTCCGAGCCGCACAAGCCAATTATCATTTGGTGCGGGGTTCATTTTCAGATATGCAATATCGTGCGCGAGCGTTTGTACGCCGTTGCCCACGGTGTGGGTGGTAGCAAAATTAAAGGCGCTGCCCTCTTTTTCGGCCGGGGTAACCGTCAGTTGTAACGGCGTGGTACGTAGCGTGTGATAGGTGGTACTGTCCGGGTTAAAGTACGACCACGCAATTGCCGGAATTGTATAAATCCCGGATGACGACGGCACTAAAACAGCTTTAAATGTTTTGTAACCTGTTCCGGCAGAAGTAGTACCGGAGGTAGTCGCGGCCGGATACATTTTAAAACCTTCTAAACTGGGGAAATGAATATCTTGTGTGGCCTTTAAGTTGCCCGGTCCTTTGACGGTTACAGTAAGGTTGACCGCTTCGGTAGCGGGTACTTGCACCGGATCGGCGGTGGCCGTAATGGAAAATCCGTTCCCAACCGCTCCGTAGAACGAGGCCGGGCGGTCTTCGGTTGGTAAGGCACGGACTTTCAACGTAATCGGGTTAGACGATACGGTGCGTTCCGGCCCGGAAGAAAAACCGCCGAAGATTCGGTCAAAAGCCGTTCTCGCCGCCGAGCCGGCTTGATAACGTACGGTGGCCGGACCGATCGTTGCTTTACCCGCCGAAACGGCACTTAGCCGGTAGCGTTGCTCTTGATAACGGTACAGCGTACCGCTAATGCTTTGGGACCCTTCGCGCGAGCCGTCGTCCTCCATAAATAAATTGGACACGGTGGGTTTTTGGTAAGGCGCGTCATGAAACGCTTGCGAATAATAAAAACGGATACCCAACGTAAATGGTTGGTTGACATAAGGGGAAGTGTTGCTGACGGCTGCCACTAAAAAGAACGGTGTGCCGGCTTTGGCATACGCTTGATTGGCCAGCGACGCCTCTAAGGGAGGTAAATTCGGGTCGGCTTTTTCTACACGCGGCGTAGCGTGCGGTGCGGGAGTGGTAGGAACATTGGCGGCCGTGCGATAGATGCGTACGGCAATCGGTTCGGTTTGATATGTTTGGCCTTGATAATTAAAACGGACGGCTCCGATGGTAGCGTTTCCCACAAACCGGGGAAGCATCACGTAACGAAATTGCAGGGACGTTTCCCCATTGACAGACGATTGTTCCACTTCGCGCGAATAGACGTTAAACGCCGGCAAACTGGGTAGTTGCGGCATAGTGATATTGCCGCTCACGCCGCTTACGTTTACCGTCAAGGTTAGCTCATCGTCCAATGCTAAGCTTGTTTTATCTACGTGGGCCGATAAACTCACTTGGGCGTTGGCACATACGCCAAACCCTGTTAAAATGAGTAAAAGAAAAAATATTTTGCGCATATTTACCAATCTTTCTCTACCGAGTTATCCGCTACTCCGGCTCCGTGTTGTTGTTGCGGTTTGGCCTCTTGGTCTTTAGCCATTTGCATCACGCGGTCGGCGGCGTCTTTATCCGTTTGGGATGGTTGGGGTTGATTTTGTTGTTGCTGGTCTTGGTTTGATTTGGAATCATCCGAACCGCCTTGCGGATTTTGATTATTGGAATTTTTATCTTGGTTTTTATCGTTCTGGTTATTTTGGTTTTGTTGGTTTTTGTTTTCTTCCAACAGAAGTTGCAAATTGTGGATGGCCTCTTTATCCTGCGGGTTTTTTAAAATGACTTGGCGGTAGGCCTGTTTGGCTTTGTCGGTTTCTTGGGCACGATAATAGGCGTTACCTAAATTGAAAAGCGCATCAGTCTGGCGGGGATTATTGGGTTCGGCTGCTTGCTTAAAAGCCGCTTGCGCCATACCATAATCTTTTAGATAATACGCGGCTGCCCCCGCTCCGATAGCGGCCTCTTGCGAAGAAGGGCTTTCTTTCAAAATCTCATTATATTTCGCCAACGCTTGCCCGTACTTTTTTTGTTTGTAAAGTTTGCCACCCTCCCGTAAATCGCTTTGCGAATTAGCTAGGGCGGGTAACGTCAAAAGTAATAAAAGTCCGGTCGTTATAATACGCATACTTTATTGTACCTTTTTTTGTGCCGGGTGCTTGCCGCGCGGCCACAGCAAATAGCCGGCTAAACATAAAATCGCCAACAAAAGCGGCACTTGATAGCGTGTTTTGTAAGCGGTTCGTTTAGCAGTGGCAGACAATGTCTTATCTAATCCGCGCAAAGCATCTTCTACTTTGGCCGATACTTGGGCGGGTGTTGTATAGGGGATATACGCTCCGCCTGTTGCTTGGGCGAGCGTGAGCAAAGATTTGTCGTCTAGCTTAGAGACGACGGTATTGCCTTGTTTATCTTTTTTATATTCTAAAATTTTGCCGGAGCTGTCTATTTTATCCGGGATGAGCGTGCCTTCTTTCGTGCCGATACCGATGGCAATAATGCGTATGCCGTTTTTAAGGGCGGCCTCTTTGGCTTTGGCGAGTTCGTCCGGGGCGTGATCCTCACCGTCGGTTAATAAAATAAGCGCTTTTTGACCGGGGTATTTGGCCAGCATACGGGCCGCCAACATGACCGGCTCGGCAATAGACGTGCCCGGTACGGGGAGCATATCGGGTTTTAAAGACGTGATAAAATAACGCAGGGCATCTTCGTCAGTAGTAATCGGACATTGGACAAACGCTTTAGAAGTAAACGCCAAAATGCCAATGCGCTCTTCTTTTAAATTACTAATAAGCATGCGCAGCATGGTTTTGGCGCTGTCCAAGCGGTCGGGCTTGACGTCTTGTGCTTTCATGGAGGCGGAAACGTCCACGGCAATTACCGTTTGGGCAAATGCCCCTTGTGCCTCTACAATTTCCGTACCCCATTGGGGGCCGGCTAATGCAACAAATAAGAGAAATACCGCCACACACATCAGTATGGCACGGGTAGGCGTTTGCGGACGCAAAGACGCGGTTAATTGTTTATACGTTTGCGGCGAAAATAAAATCTGTACGGCGCGGCGTTTGAGTTTTTTGCCTATCCAGAACAAACCCATTACGGCTAAAACCGCCAGTACACCATATACTAAAAATAAAGGACGCGCGAATAATTCCATAATTAAGGCACCTTAATAAACAGTAATTTTTCCGATACCAGCCCCAACAGTAATACACATAGTGCCAGTAACAATACCGAACGGTACACGTCGGCCCGGTGGATGTTGGTGCTGGGGGTAAATTCTGTTTTTTCCAATTCATTAATTGTATCGTAAATTTGGGTTAGTTCCGCTTCATTTTTGGCGCGGTAGAATTTGCCGCCTGTTAAATTGGCAATTTCCAGTAAAAGCCCCTCGTTAATTTCATCTTCACTATTTGAGTACGGGTTTGAGTCGGGTGCGGAGGCCGTACCTATTGTGTAGACGCGTATGCCGTATGTGGCGGCGGCTTTGGCGGCCACGAGCGGCTCAATAGCTCCGGCATTGGAATCTCCGTCGGTCAGCAAGATGATTATTTTGCTCTTGGCTTTGCTGTTTTTTAAGTGATTAGCCCCCACGGCCAGTCCGTCGCCGATGGCGGTAAAATTGGGGTTGACCATTCCTAAATATAAAGAGGATATATACTCGCTTAGCGCGTCGTGGTCCAGCGTAAGCGGGGCTTGCAGTAAAGCCGATTTAGCAAAAGCAACTACGCCGATGCGGTCATTTAACCGTTTTCCAATAAAACGCAAAGCGGTGTTTTGGGCGGCTACAAAACGGCTGGGGTAGAAGTCGTCTTTTTGCATAGAGGCCGACACGTCCATGACAAGCATAATATCAATGCCTTCCGTGGGCGGCAGTACGGTACGGTCCACGCGCACCGGGCGCGCCAGTGCCACTACCATAAGCAGTAACGCTAGTGTGTACAGCACGGGGGCGGTCCAACGGGTAAGTAATACGCGCAGGGAATCCTGCTTTATATGTAAATGCACCAGCGGAAAATTAACCGTGCGCGCAAAAACATTTCTACCAACCGTATACGCCCAAAACACAAGAATAGGCAGTAAAAGTAGTACAAGGGCTGCGGGATCTACAAACTCCACATTTTTGATCGTGCGCGAAAATAAAACCCCAAACGCGCTGACGAGTGTGCCCGCTCCAAAAACAGTAACGGCGGCGTTGGTCCATGTTTCGTATTTAGGAACGAACAGTTGCATAGCCAGTGCTGCGCACAACAATATAATACACCCCAGCAGTATATACATCATAGCGGTTTCTCCGGTACGGTAGTTTCTTTGGGCGAAGTTTCTCGCACAATTTCGCGCAAAATTTGTACGTCTTTATTGCGTGCGGTTTCCGACGGTTCGGCTTTAGCAAATTTTACTAAGTCGCCGGAGTTTAAAAAATCTTTAAGAGCCGTAAGTAACGGCTGCATGGCCGGTATTTTTTTGACGCGGCGCAGTAATTCTACCGTCGTGTCGGCGGAGGTATCCGTTCCAAATTGACGCCACATATACTCGCGGAAAATATCACCCAGCGTAATATAAAAAAGTTTGTACGCTTTGCGCTCCCACAGCCCGCTGTTAAGTAAAGCGTCAATTTTGGAAAGCGCAATTTCGTCGCACGGGCGGTTGTCTTCCTGTTGGCGGACCGTCAAGGGCTGTTCGGCGCGGCGTTGTTTGTACAAGTGCCACAGATACACAAGAGCTGCCAGAATGAGTAGAATAACAAGCCATATGCCCCAACCACTAGGCACGAACGGGGCGCGGATTTCGCGGAATTTTTTATCATTAAAAACTTGGACGGGGGTAATTTCAATGGGTGTTTGCACGTCTGTTTTTTGATCGGTAGGTTGTCCGTTTTGGGTCAAAATAAACGTAGCCGTAAAGGTAGATTTGCCCAGTGTAAACGGGATCGCCGTAAAATCATACACACCTGTTTGGGGGGAGAAAGCGGCTTGGGTAATTTCAAAATCGGCAGGGAGTGATTTTTCATCCACTTGCACGTCATACCCGTCGGGGCGCGTTAATTCGTAGCGCAGAGCAACGGGTTTGGCAAAAGGTGCTTTTTCGGGTGCTTGGGTATTTTTAACCGCAAACTCTTGCGCGTGCAAGCTGAGTATACCGACGAATAAACCAAATAGAAGAATAAATTGTTTTTTCATAACTACCTGCGTAATTTTTTAGCACGTTGTTTAAAAAACGCAATCACGGGGTCGGCCGTGTCTTGCGCGGTGTTTACCATAATCGGCTCAATTTTATACGGATTGAATAAATGTTGCAACCGGTTGTGGTGTTCTGTATGGAAATGCTCCAACGTCTTATTAAGTGCACCGTCGGACAAACTGATAAAATCGCTCTCGCCTGTTTCCGGGTCGGTTACGTCCACACATACGCCCAGCGCAGGCAAGCGGCGTTCTAACGGGTCTTGTAAAATAACAGGAATTAAATCAAATTTTTTAGCCGCCAGCCGGAACGGTTTTGCAAAGGATGAAAGCGGGGCTAAAAAGTCGGAAATTAAAATCAAAATACCTTGGCGTTTGATTACCTTATTTAAAGTTTCCAAACTCATACCGATATTCGTGCCGGTATGTTTGGGCTCAAAGGCCACTACTTCGCGAATCAGACGCAAAATATGTTTGCGGCCTTTGCGCGGCGGAACGTAGAGTTCTACTTGGTCGGAAAATAGCAAGAGCCCTACTTTATCGTTGTTTTGGAGCGCACTTAGCGCGAACAACGCGGTCAGTTCCGCCGCGGCCTCTTGCTTAAGTTGTTTAGCCGAGCCGAACTGTTGCGAGCCGGACACGTCGCACGCAATAATAAGGGTAAGTTCGCGTTCTTCGTTGTATTTTTTGATATAAGGAGTGCCGGAGCGGGCGGTTACGTTCCAATCAATAGAGCGGATATCGTCGCCCGGGGTATATTCGCGCACTTCGGCAAATTCAATACCTTGCCCTTTAAACGTGCTTAAATACTCCCCGGCAAACGTTTCAGAAACCAGTTTGCCCGTCTTGATTTCAATTTGGCGAACTTTTTTTAGAATTTCCGCAGTATCCACGGCGCAACCCCCAACGATAAACTACGGTACGTCTACGGCGTCAAAAATTTGTTTGACAATTTGTTCGGACGTTACGTTTTCTGCTTCGGCCTCGTACGATAAGAGCACGCGGTGGCGCAATACATCTAAGCCGACGGCTTTGATGTCTTCGGGGGTGACGTAGCCGCGTCCGTTTAAGAACGCATACGCTTTGGCGGCTTGCGTGAGGAAAATAGTCGCGCGCGGGCTTGCGCCGTAAGCGATAAACGACGCCAGCTTTTCAAGTCCGGCGGCCTTGGGGTCGCGCGTAGCAAACACCAAATCTACGATATAATTTTTGATTTTTTCGTCTACGTAAATCGTATCTACTACGCCGCGTGCTTTTACAATCATTTCCGGTGTAACCTGCGTGTTTAGCGTAATTGGTTGGTGTGCGGCCATACGCTCTAAAATCATTTTTTCTTCTTCTTTCGTCGGATAAGTGATGACGACTTTAAGCATAAAGCGGTCTACTTGCGCTTCGGGCAACGGATACGTACCCTCTTGTTCCACCGGGTTTTGCGTGGCCATGACCATAAACGGTTTGGGGAGCGGATAGGTTTTCTCGCCGATCGTTACTTGCCGCTCTTGCATGGCTTCTAACAGTGCGCTTTGCACTTTGGCGGGCGAGCGGTTAATTTCGTCGGCGAGGACAAAGTTGGAAAACACCGGGCCGCGCTTGGGGTAAAAAAGTCCGTCCTTGGGGTTGAAAATAAGTGTACCCGTGATATCGGCCGGCAATAAATCGGGCGTAAATTGGATGCGTTGGAATTGGGCGTGAATGGCTTGCGCTAAGGTTTTAACGGCGAGCGTTTTGGCTAATCCCGGTACGCCTTCAATTAAGATGTGTCCGTCGGCGAGCAAGGCCACGAGCATTTTTTCCACTAAGTCTTCTTGCCCGACAATGACCTTGCCGACTTCGCGTTTTAAATCTTGTAAAAATAAACTTTCTTGTTGTACTTGTTTGTTTAAGGTGGTGATATCCATAGTGCCCCCTGTAAGAGTTCCGGCCGCAACCGGCTAGTTTCCTATATTATAGAAAACGGGGGGGAAGTTTTAAAGGGGTCAAATTTGGGTTAGTTGACAAACATTCTTTTGCTAGCTTTTCTGGCTACAGAAAAGCGGACGGGGCTTGACATCGTTTTTTTTTTTGCTACATTTTATTTAATGATAAAAAGGAGGTCGTATGAAAAAAGAAAGATGTTTGAAAAACTGTTTAAAAGAAAATAAAAATAAATGTCATTCCGTACTTGATACGGAATCTCACCGCTTTCCAAAACGAAAACAAGGTGAGATCCTGAATCAAGTTCAGGATGACAATATTTTTAAAGGAGTAGGCCCCGTATTACGGCCTTACGGGGCTCCGCTTCGCTCCGGTTTTACGCTGATTGAACTTCTTGTCGTCGTTCTTATCATTGGCATATTGGCGGCGGTGGCGTTGCCGCAATATAATAAGGCGGTGGAAAAATCTAAAGCCACGCAAGCATTTACGCTTTTAAAATCACTCGGGCAAGCACAAGAGGCGTATTACATGGCCAATGGGCAATATGCTACTTCGTTTGATGAATTATCGGTGGACTTGCCGGCGGGTTTTGTGCCGGGTGGGTCTTTCTATACTTTTGCTACAACAGATAATCACACCAACGGCGAGTGGGTTGTGCAAATTTTAAAGGAGGGCAATAGCGGTAATATTATGATAGGGCATCCGGAGGGCCATGCGTATCAAGGAGCGGGGTTTGCATATGCTACGCAAGAAAAAGCGCTATATTCCTCCGAGAGAGGAAAATTTGTGTGTTTTGAAATCAAAACTTATGGGCCGAAGTTTTTACGTGATAAGGGCGATTTCTGCAAAAAAATTATGCGTGCCGGCGGCCAAACATGTGGAGAGGGATGTGCCGTTGATTCGTGGGTTATGCAGTAAGTTGACATTTTTGCTATCATACCAGTATGACAAAAGCAGAACAAGCCAAACAATTATTTTTAGACGGTCATAATTGCGCGCAAGCGGTATTTTGCACGTTTGCTAAAGAGTTGGGCCTAGACGACAAAACCGCGCTCACGCTTTCCGCGTGTTTCGGCGGCGGGCTAGGCCGCCAACGCGAAGTGTGCGGGGCCGTGAGCGGGATGTGTATGGCTCTTTCTTTAAAATATGCGCCCCAAGATCCCACCGATCAAATGGCCAAAGCCAAATTTTACACACGCGTGCAAGAGCTGTGTGCCCAGTTTAAAAAGGAAAACGGCTCTATTATTTGCCGCGAGCTGTTGGGGTTGCCGTCCGGTCCGTCCGAGCCGACACCCGAAAAACGCACGGATGCTTACTACCAACACCGCACGTGTGCGGATAAAGTAAAATGCGCCGCGGCGATATTGGAAAAGTATTTGTCCGCGCAAGAAAAATAAAATCAGTATTTATTGAACTAAAAACACCCTCTTAACAGGGGGTGTTTTTTCGTCGGTAAAAAATAAAACTTGACATCGTTTTTTTTTTTGCTACATTTTATTTAATGATAAAAAGGAGGTCGTATGAAAAACAAGCAAGCATTTACGCTGATTGAATTATTGGTGGTAGTTTTAATCATTGGTATATTAGCGGCGGTAGCGTTGCCGCAATATGAGCAAGCCGTGTGGAAAAGCCGTCTCTCAACGGTAAAAGAATTGACACAGACCATTGCCAAGGCGGAAGAAGTTTATTTTTTAGCCAATGGCGAATACACCTATGATTTAGAGGCCTTAGGTGTAGATATGCCCACTCCCACTTCTTCTAATACAAGAGAAGACGGATATGCTTTTTACCATTATCCGTGGGGGCGGTGCCAAATTTCCACTTCGGTTAAATATGCGGAATGTTTTTTGTATAAATCGGGCGCTCTGTTTATTAGTTATTTGGTAAGTTTACCAACGCTCACAGCCGGATGTTATGCTCATGGTAATAGTGCTTTAGCAAACAAAATTTGTCAACTGGACACACATCAAAAAACAGGGGCCGGCCCGAATAATGAAGGAATTACCGCGTACACCTATTAAATTTTTATAGATTTGAAAAGAGCGTAAAAAAAGCGGAACAGATTTTTTTCTGTTCCGCTTTTTACTGCTCGCCAAAATTTATTTCGCTTTTTTAAGGGTCAAAATACCTTCTTCAAAAAACCACTCTTCCATCAGCTCGCCCGTTTCGCTGAATTTTTTAGTTACTCCGTTGGGTTTGCCGTCTTTGTGGGGGGAAATCAGCGCGATTGTGCCGTTGGGGTGATAGATAATTTTATCGCCCACGAGTTTATCGTTTTTATAGGTGCATTCGGAGCGCAAATCGCCCTCGGGCGTATACACTTTGCAAATGCCGTTTAAAAACCCTTTGTGAAATTCCGACATTTCCAACACTTTCCCGTCCGGGTAGTATTTGACTTGTTTTCCGTCTTGTACATCGTCTACGTACGAAAATTCTTTATACAACCGTCCCGTCGGGTGGTACACGCGGGCCTTACCTTGCAAGAGTCCGTTTTCGTAGTATTTTTCAATATTGACTTTGCCGTTATCAAAGTAAATTTTGCACGGTCCGTTGCGTTGTCCGTTTTTGACTTCGCATTCAAAATACGGTTTCCCGTCTTCAAAATATTCTTTCACGGTACCGTCGGGCAGCGTGCCGGTGTGAGATTTAATATCCAAATTTTTATCTAACGTTTCCGAGTAAACTTCTTGGTTGTTGACGTAATACGTACGCACAAATCCCACGGTATTGGGGTCTTGCAAGCTAGTGGTTTTCCGAATAATTTCTGCCATAAGGTGTGTTCTCCTTGGTTAAATCTTCGGCGGCGGAAAACCCGCTCGCCCAAGCAAAATGTAAATTAAATCCGCCGCTTTGCCCGTCCACATCCAACAGCTCGCCTGTGATATAAAGCCCCGGGCAACGTAATGACTCAAAAGTATTATAGTTTATTTCGTGCGTATTTACACCCCCCGCGGCTGCCATGGCTTCGTTCCACGGGCGCAAGGCCGTCACGGTAACGGGCCACGCCGTGATTGTTTCAAGCGCACTTTTTACAGCGGAAGGGGGTTGCTCTTGCATGGGTTTATTTTTGCGAAGGCCCTTAAAGTCAATGAGTAAATTAGCGATAGATTCGTGTAACACTCCGGCGAAAAAATCTTTCGGGCGGCGGCTTGAAAAACGCTCCAAACGCTCGCTGAAAAATTTTTCTGCGTTTTGAATTTCCGGCAAAAAATTTAAGTGCAAGTTGACGTTTCCGTTTGTGAGTGCGCGCGAAATAGCCCCGCTTGCGTTTAATGCGGCCGGGCCGTTGATGCCGTAACCCGTAAAAATAATTTCGCCTTCGGTTTGTACGTCGGGCGACGTATGCGCGGTTAGTTTTACTTGTGCGCGGATGCCCGACAAACGCGACAGATTTTCTTTTAAAACAAGTCCGCTTAACGTCGGGCGCGGGGTGCTTACGGTATGGCCTAATTTTTGCGCTAGTTCGTAGCCGCCGGACGTGCCGCCCGCTTGCGGATACGCGCACGAGCCGCACGCAAGCACCACGCGGCGCGCTTGAAAAGTTTGAGCGGATTGCGTGGTTAAATTAAAAGTTTTGCCGCGCTTAATTTGGGTTACTGTTTGCCCGGTCAAAATTTCCGCGCCGCTTTCTAAAACGGCTAATTTTAGCGGCTCTACTACGGCGGTAGATTTACCCGTCTGCGGAAAAATGCGCCCTTGTCCTTCCTCTGTTAAAAGGATCCCTAAGTCTTCAAAATACCGCCTGCAGTCTGGGTAGGAAAATTGGGAAAGTGCGGAAGAAATAAGTTTGGTTTCGCCGTGGTAAAACGCGGGCGCGACGCGGATGTTTGTCAAGTTGCACCGTCCGTTCCCGCTTACTAAAATTTTGCGACCGGGGGCTTGTTCTTTTTCCAAGACGAGCGTTTTAAGGCCTCCGCGCGCACACTCCCGCGCGCAGATTAGCCCGCTCGCGCCCGCCCCGACAATAATTACATCGTACACCGTATTTTCCATTACGTATAGTGTAGCAAAAAATAGTCGTAAACGTAACACGATAGCCCTTGACACTTCTTTTTAGAACAATATACTATAAAATAGAGGTAATTTTATGAAAAAAATACTAGGTTTAATTTTGATATTATCGGTCCTTCCGGCGGTGGCGTATCAGACGGGGAGTGTGTCGCGCCCACAATTCAAAACGGCTCCGGCGGCTACTGAGGGGCAAGCGGAGGAAAAAGAAAAACCGTCCGTGCCCGGTCAACAAACCGTGCAAACGCGCAGTTTTACCAGTTACAGCTCGCGTAACGGTGCGTGGCGGCAAGGCGTACAAACCAAAACCGTCCAAACGCAAACGGCGGGTCGGGCCGCTACACCCAAAGACGAGGAAACCCAAGTAGTAATGGGGGGGACGAAATTAACCCAACAAGGCAGAATCACTAAAACCGCTAAAGCGGCGGGCGCTGAAAAACAACAGCCGTCTGCTCCGGCGGTTACGCCTAAAGCGGGTGATAAAGCCGCTCAAAAACCGGCGGCCGATGCTGCGCAAGGCGCGCAAGACCCGGCGGCTATGATGCAACAATTACAAGCCATGCAAAGTATGATGGGCGCATTGGGCGGTGGCGGTGCACCCGGCGGTGCGCAAGGCAGTAAGGGGGGAACTCCCGCGGCGGGCGGAGCGATGCCCGCGGGCATGCCCGATTTGTCTTCTTTGATGAATATGGCCGGACAAGGCAACACGAAAAAATAGGGGACATTATGAAAAAATTGATTTTTGCAGTAGTGAGTTGTTTATTGTCGGGGGCGGCTTTGGCGGCGGCCCCGGCGGGGACGGCGGCGGTGTCTCATCCAAAGACAACGGTTGCCGTTACGCGCCCGAAAACCAATGTGGTCGTTACGCATCCGAAAACAACGGCGGCAGTTACGCATCCGACCACGTCGGTAACGGTGTCTAAACCTACGACCACGGTGGTCGTTAAACATCCGCAAACGCCGTCAGCTACGGCTGAAAAAAATGAACAAACAAAAGCCGAGCCCACCAAACAAGCTGTGGATAATGCTACGCCCGCTCCGGCGGCCAAAGGGTCTATGATGAGTTCCTACCAAGCCCCCAAAGCCAAAGATTTTAAGGCGTCCAAAATGGGCGGGGGCGAAGCAGGGTTAGGCAAGACCAACGAGGCACAAAAAGATGCCGCCGCGGCACAGTTTAAAAAACCCGAGGCACTTAATTTTGATAATGCCTTAAAGGGTGGCAGTATTTCCAAATCTCAAATTACCAAACAGGTAGAAAATAAAACGAAATAGAATTTAAGTCGGGTTTAAAACTCCCTCGCGCACAGCGGGGGAGTTTTTTGTTTGCAGAAAAGCGGATAGGGGCTTTTCTGTATATATTTTTCTCTCGCTCGTCATCCCGCAGAGTTTCTATGCGGGATATAGCGAGAGAAAAAATAAAACTTGACATCGTTTTTTT
>NZ_CACVRB010000025.1:0-17958 GCF_902756455.1 Candidatus Avelusimicrobium caledoniensis
CTTGACATCGTTTTTTTTTTTGCTACATTTTATTTGTTGATAAAAAGGAGGTTGTATGAAAAACAAACAAGCATTTACGCTCATTGAGCTTTTAGTCGTCGTACTTATCATCGGTATTTTAGCGGCGGTGGCCGTGCCACAGTACCAGAAAGCGGTGTGGAAAAGTCGTGCGGCTCAACTTATGTCGGCGGTTTCTGCGGTGGGCCGTGATGCTGTGATACATAAAATGACTACGGGGGAAGCTGCTACTGAATTTGCCCAGCTTTCTCTTGATTATGATTTACCTACAAAACGCGCAACAGCCGGAGTTTGTGGAAATCTTGTTCAATCTACGGATGCGCAACGGGAAAATGACATATATCAAATTATAATTAGCAATAATCCTTCCGTTAATTTTATAGGAACGAATAGCTCTTTTATTACAGGACCTTATAAATGTGCGGGATTTGTGTATATGGTAGATTCTTACACAGAGGGAAATTTACAACTTAAAAGCGGGGAACTATATTGTATGGAAAGTAAAAGTTTTATTACTAATAGCGGTGCTTTTTGTGAAAAAATAATGCGCGCTACGCATATAGGCGACTCATCATACACGCGCTATTATAAATTGCCATAAATCAAATTTTTTCCACTATAAACCGCCTCACATTATTGTATGTGAGGCGGTTTTGCAATAAAAGATTACTTACTATTTAATTTTACATGCTTTGGAAACAATGTCCCATGCTTCCTCGGCCGTTTCCACAATGGGGCACAGGTGGGTGTCTTCTTGGGAAATCACACCATAGTTAGCTAGGGCTTCTACGTTAATAACTTTCGTCCAAAACTCTTTGCCAACGAGGACCACCGGAATATTTTCTTTTTTACCGGTTTGGATGAGCGTTAAAATTTCAAAGAGTTCATCAAACGTACCGAACCCGCCCGGGAACACCACAAATGCTCTGGCGCGCATCACAAAGTGAATTTTGCGGATAGCAAAGTAGTGAAACAAAAACGCCATATTTTTGCAGATATACGGGTTAGGGCGTTGTTCATGCGGAAGCGTAATATTAAGCCCCACGCTTTTGCCGCCGTTTTCAAAAGCACCGCGGTTGGCCGCTTCCATAATGCCCGGGCCGCCGCCGGTAACAACGGCAAATTTATCCCCGGCCTGTTGGGCAACCAGCTTGGCAAATTCACGTGCTTCATCGTAGTATTTAGAAAGCGAGCTAAGTGCTTTAGCGGCTTTTAATTGGGCTTGCAATTTTTTGTCTTGCGGTTTTTTGGTCAATTCCGCCTCAATTGTTTTGATACGTTCTTTGGCTTTGGATGCTTCGTAGATGCGGGCACTGCCAAAGCAGACGATCGTGTCTTCAATATCAAAATATTTAAGGTACAGCTCCGGCTTTAACACTTCCAGTTCCATACGGATAGGACGCATTACGTCATGTTTTAACAAATTCATATCTTCGTACGCTTTAATGTATGAAGAATCATGCGGAAAAGATTTCGGGTCTATTGCCATAATTATTTCTCCTTTAACCAACTTAAAATTTTATCTGCTTGATGTTGTGCGTCCAAATCGTACTGTGCGTACAGCAAGGCAGATTTACCATGTTCTACAAATGCGTCGGGATAACCGAGCCGCAATAAGCGGAAATTAGCTTGCTTGTCGGCCAGATATTCAGCCACGGCCGAGCCAAACCCTCCTGCGAGCACGTTATCTTCTACCGTTACAATATATTGTGAATTTTTGAGTGCTTCGTCAATAGCATTTGTATCTAGGGGTTTTACAAATCGCATATTGACTACGCCCGCTTTAATGCCTTGTTCGGCCAGAATCTCGGCGGCCTTTTCGGCGGGATGAACGCGGTTGCCGATCGCGAGAATCGTTACGTCCTTGCCTTTTTTAAGCCATGCGCCTTTGCCGATAGGAAGTGCTTTGGGCTTATCGTCCATGGGCACGTTAAAACCCGCACCGCGCGGATAGCGCAAGATAAACGGTGCTTTGGTGTCAAAGGCGGTTTTAAGTAAATGTTGCAGTTCGTTTTCATCTGCCGGCGCGGCGATAGTCAGTTGCGGAATTTCGCGCAAGAAACTCAAATCAAATACACCGTGGTGGGTCGGGCCGTCCTCGCCCACGATGCCCGCACGGTCTAAGGCAAATACAACGGGCAGATTTTGCAAAGCGATATCGTGCAAGATTTGGTCAAAGCACCGTTGTGCAAACGTGGAGTATAACGCCACGACGGGTTTTAAGCCGTTGGCGGCAAGGCCTGCGGCAAACGTGGCGGCGTGTTCTTCGGCGATGCCGACGTCAAAATAGCGCGCCGGGTATTTATCTCTAAACGCATCTAAGCCGGTCCCTTCGGGCATGGCCGCGGTAATGGCGTTAATTTTCTCGTCCTTGGCGGCTAATTTTAACAGGGCTTTTGAAAAAGCTTGCGTAAAAGAAATGCGGTCGGACTTGCCCAAAGAATCGCCCGTTTCCACGTCAAAAAGTCCGACGCCGTGAAATTTGGTGGGGGAATCTTCGGCGGGTTTATAGCCCTTGCCTTTTTTGGTAACGACGTGTAAAATAACCGGCCCTTTGACGTTTTTGACGTTTTCCAATACGTCAATCATCGCGTCCATATCGTTGCCGTTGACGGGACCGAAATACCGAAAACCCATTTCTTCAAAAAGCGTTCCCGGAAATAAAATAGAGCGTGCGCGTTTGGCCAGTTTGGCGGCGTTGTTACCCAGTTCGTCAAAGCGTTGTAAAAAGTTGGTGGCTTTTTCTTCGGCCAGTTGGACGTATTTGGTGGTGAGTAATTTAGTCAGGGCTTTGCCCAGTGCGCCCACGCGTTGGGAAATAAACATCTGGTTATCGTTTAAAATAACGAGTAAATCGGTGCGCAGTAAGCCCGCGTTTTGCATCGCTTCGTACGCCATGCCGCCCGTCATACAACCGTCGCCCACTACCGCAATCACGCGGTCTTGCGATTTTTGCTGGTCGCGCGCGATAGCCATGCCGAGCGCGGCGGAAATAGCGGTGGAAGCGTGGCCCACGCCAAAAGTATCAAATTCGCTTTCGTAACGTTTGGGAAACCCGCTAATGCCGCCTTTGGTGCGTACTTTGGCAAATTCTTTTTGGCGGCCCGTTAACAGTTTATGCGCGTAGGCCTGGTGGCCTGTATCAAACACGATTTTATCGTCGGGCGTGTTAAATACGTAGTGTAGCGCGGTGATGATTTCCACCGCCCCTAAGCTGGACCCCAAATGTCCGCCGTTGTGGCTGGCGGTTTGGATAATCTGCTCGCGCAGCTCTTCACAAAGTGTGGGGAGTAACTCTCTTTTAATCAGCCGCAAATCGCGGGGGGATTTGATACTGGGGAGAACTTTCATTTTCGCTCCTTAATACGTGCGGGTTTTAAAAAATTCCGCCATTTCGTATAGCGGCCACAGATTTTTTTTGCGTGCGGTTTTTAAGCTGTCTAATGCTTTTTGCGCTTTGGCAATTAACAGTTGGGCGTGCTTACGGCTGCCCTCTAAACCGTACAAACTGACGAAGGTAAGTTTGCCGTTTTCGGCGTCGCTGTTAGATTTGCCGAGTTGTTTGGCCGAGGCGGTAACGTCCAAAATATCATCTACAATTTGGAACACTAAACCGATACTGTTGGCATACGTTTTGATGTGTTTTAAATCGTTCCCTTTAACGCCGGCGAGTAACGCACCCGTTTCCACACTGCCGCGGATGAGTGCGCCGGTTTTATTGGCGTGAATATAATTTAAAATGGTTTCCGGCGTCGTTTCCTTGACGGACGAGGGCAACATAAAATAGTGCAAGGTTTTTTTAGCTAGCGGTTTAGAGGTTTGGCGCAGTTTGTCCGCGCGGAAACTGTGGGCGTCCTGTGTGCCCATACCTTCGGCATAGACATCCGCCGTTTGACCGCCCACCATGCCGGACGCACCCGTGCAGTGCGCGAAATTTAACAAAGCGTTTAACGTGTTTTCCGCGCCGATAGATTTTACTTTTCCGTTTTGTGCAAATACTTCAAAAACGTAGGTAAGGAGCGCATCCCCCGCGAGTAAGGCCAAATCTTCACCGAACACTTTGTGATTGGTGGGTTTGCCGCGGCGCAGGTTGTCGTTATCCATGCACGGCAAATCGTCGTGAATTAAAGAATAGGTGTGCAGCATTTCCGTCGCACACGCGGCGGGCATAACGTCTTGTGCTTTTTTGCCAAACGCTTCGGCGGTCGCCATCACAAGGATAGGGCGCACGCGCTTGCCGCCCGCTTGTAAGGAATAGTCCATGGCGTCTGTCAGAATTTTCGGTGCATTTGGAATTTTGGCAATATATTTAGACAGGTTTTTTTCAACGAGCTTGGCCCGTTCTTTTAAGTAAGCATCAAATTGAGTCATAATCTCCCCCGATAAGGTATATATCTCCATTATACCTTATATAAGAGAAAAAGGGGGATAGATTAGGGATAGATATAATACGTACTGCCTTGTCCGTTTTCCGTACCGCTATCTCCAGTTTCTTGTTTACAGATTTGTTTGGCAGTATCGCTCGCACCGGTGTAAACCTGACAACTTGCCTTGCCTGTAGAGAAAGTTTTTATGTAAGACATGTTAATAGTAGGGTTTTTACAATAAGCGTAAGTGGATTCAATAAGACAAAAACCCCATGGAAAAGAACGCCTTGTCGTGAAATAATGAGTGCCACCTGCATCAATAGATAATTCGTCAAAATCTGTTGTGTATGTATTATTTGCTAAATAGTACACTTGTTCTGCCTCATAAATGCTTTGTACGAGATTTTTCATCGTTGCATAGCGGCTTTTGGTAACGGCTTTTTGGTACTGCGGCAGAGCCACCGCGGCCAAAATGCCAATGATTAAAACGACGACAAGAAGTTCTATTAGCGTAAATGCTTGTTTGTTTTTCATGTGATTTGCTCCTTAATCTTAATGATAATGTCATCCTGAACTTGTTTCAGGATCTCACCTTATTGTTGTTTTAGAAAGAGGTGAGATTCCAAATCAAGTTTGGAATGACATTTATATTTATTTTTTTCCGACCCTTTATTATCGTTTTTTTTTTTGATTTGTCAAGGCCTTTTTCGCTTTTCTGGCCTCAGAAAAGCTCGCAAAAGAAGGCCGCCCACGCTAGTAAAAAGCAGTTAAAACAAGAAAATTTTTCAAACTCACTATGTTCAAACATGAAAAATTTTTACTTGTTTTAACGCTTTTTAATGGCACGCTATCGGGCGGAACAAACAACAAAGTTATAGTATTTGCTATACTAAAGTTATGATAAAAGCAAACAGACCGCATATCGGCATTTTTGGAAAAATGAACGTGGGGAAAAGCTCCCTGATTAACGCACTCACCGGGCAAGACACGTCGGTGGTGTCCGATGCGCCCGGAACGACTACCGATCCCGTCAAAAAAACCATGGAAATTTTAGGCGTCGGCCCGGTGGTGCTGATTGATACGGCGGGTATAGATGACACGTCGGACCTGGGTACGCTGCGTATCCAACGCGCGCACGAATCGTTTGACCATGTAGATTTGGCTATTCTCGTTTTTGCGGGTGAGTTCGGTGCGTACGAACATAGTTTAATGGAGTCGTGCGTAGCGCGAAAATTGCCGTTTTTCTTTGTGCACAACAAAGAAGATATTAACCCGTTGCAAGACGATATCCGCGGCGCGGATGTGGTGCGCTTTTCGTGCAAAACGCCTAATACAACGATATTGCTGGATAAAATCAAACAGTATTTGCCCAAAAGTTCTTACTCGCAAAATGTGCTCTTGGATGACCACGTAAACGCCGGAGACGAAGTTGTATTAGTGATTCCCGTAGATGCGTCCGCACCCGAGGGACGGCTCATCTTACCGCAAGTGCAAACGATTCGCAATTTGTTGGATATCGGCGCGGTGGCGGTGTGTTTAAAAGATACGGAACTGCGCGAGTATTTGCAAACGCATACGCCCAAACTCGTTATTACCGATTCGCAAGTGTTTGAGTACGTCAATGCCGTCGTGCCGAAAGAAATTGCGCTAACCAGTTTCAGCATTTTATTCTCGCGCCTAAAAGGCGATTTTGAGGCGTACCTAACAGGCACGCGCGCGATCAGCCGTTTGCAAGACGGCGACAAAATTTTGATTATGGAATCTTGCTCGCACAGCGTTAATAAGTGTGATGATATCGGCCGTACAAAACTGCCCAATTGGCTACAAAAATTTACCGGCAAAAAATTGCAGTTTACCGTTATTGCCAGTTTGGATGCCTTGCCGTCTAACGCGGAAACATATAAGTTGGCTATTCAATGTGGCGGATGTATGGTAACGCGTACGCAAATTTTGCGCCGCTTGGAAATGTTACAAGAGAAAGGCGTGCCCGTTTCCAATTATGGCCTTGCGATTGCCTACTGCAACGGTATTTTTGATAGAGCTACCGAGATGTTTAGGAAATAAAAGTTAATTTTTTCTGACACGCAACGGCACAAACTTTTTGTTTGTGCCGTTTTTAATGGCCGCCCGTTAGTGCCGTCTATAAAAAGCGTCAAAATGGAAAAGGAATTTTTCATGTTTGAGCGGAAGCGAGTTTGAAAAATTCCCCATTTTGTCTGCTTTTTATGGCACCCTCGGGCGGCAAATCTTTTTGGTACTTTTTCTGTTTGCAGAAAAAGTATAAATAAATCTTGACATCGTTTTTTTTTTTTGCTACATTTTATGTAATGATAAAAAGGAGGTTGTATGAAAAACAAACAAGCATTTACGCTCATTGAATTATTAGTGGTAGTGTTAATCATTGGTATCCTCGCGGCGGTGGCGTTGCCGCAGTATCAGCGTGTGGTGGACAAAAGCCGTTTCTCCAACATGATGGCTATTACGCGCGCCATCGCCGATGCTAACGAAGTATATTATTTAGCCAACGGTTCTTATGCCACGAATTTTGACGAACTATCGGTAAGTCTTCCCGCAAAGAGTTTTTCCGGTCGTTCGGCTTTCTTTGATTGGGGACGATGTTCTTTGTATGGTCAAAGATTGGCTATGTGTACAAATTCCGTACAATTAAAAAACCAGTATATGGTCGGATATCATCATAGTGATATGACTATTTTTGCAGACGGGAGATTCTGCTCGGCACTTACCGCAACGCGCGGCTCCCGGTTTGATAAAGTATGTGAATCGGTTGGACTTTTTAAGAGCCAATCTACTTGTGAATTGGAAGGCATTCAGACTAGCGATGGAGCTACTTGCCAATTATATGTTGTTGTCGGAAAATAAAACGATCTCTTGAGATTTTGTAAAAAGTGGTATGAATTTTGGGCGCGTGTAAAAAACACGCGCCCTCTTTTAAAGAGAGCGCGTATGTTAAAAGTCATCCTGAACTTGATTCAGGATCTCACCTTATTTAACACGTCCGGCGGAGCCGAAAACGTTTTCGTTCTTTTCGGCGTACATTTTAATTAACGCTTCGCGGGCCGGACCCAAGTATTTGCGCGGGTCAAATTCAGCCGGTTTTTCAGCGAAGATTTTGCGAATCGTGGCGGTCATTACCAAGCGGCCGTCCGAGTCCACATTGATTTTGCACACAGCCATTTTGGCGGCTTTGCGCAGTTGTTCTTCCGGGATGCCGGCGGTGTTATCCAACTTGCCGCCGTATTTGTTGATTTGTTCAACGGCCCATTGCGGTACGGAAGACGACCCGTGCAGTACAATCGGGAAACCGGGCAAGCGTTTGGAAACTTCTTCCAAAATATCAAAGCGAAGTTCCGGTAATTTCTCGCCGGGTTTTACTTTAAATTTGTAAGCCCCGTGGCTCGTGCCGATAGAAATAGCCAAAGAATCTACGCCCGTGCGTTTAACGAAATCTTCTACTTGGGCCGGATCCGTATACGTGTGGTGTTCGGCAGAAACTTCATCTTCAATTCCGGCCAAAACGCCCAGTTCGCCTTCTACGGTTACGTCGTGTTGGTGTGCGTAGTCCACTACTTTTTTGGTGAGAGCTACGTTTTCTTCGTACGGCAAGCTAGATCCGTCAATCATTACAGAGGAAAAACCGTTATCAATGCAATCTTTGCACAATTCAAAGCTATCGCCGTGATCCAAGTGCAAGCAAAGCGGAACAGGTTTGCCGATTTCTTTCATCATTTCCACCGCACCGCGAGCCATCCAGCGCAGTAACGTGGCGTTAGCATATTGGCGTGCGCCTTTGGATACTTGCAAGATAACCGGGGAGCCGGTTTGCACACAAGCGGTAACGATCGCTTGGAGTTGTTCCATATTATTGAAGTTATACGCCGGAATAGCATAGCCGCCGGCCATAGCATCTTTGAACATTTGGCGGGTATTTACCAGGCCAAGTTCTTTGTAAGAAACTGTCATGTATTTCCTCCTAAAAAATAAACTTCTTCCACTACATTTTACAATTTTTTTCCGGTTTGGGGTAAGTATAATTAAAATTGCAGCAGAACACGAAGTCCTTTTTGTAGAGGATAACATTAACTGCAAACAGCGGTTTACGGCCTTTGGCGGCCCGCAGGGTTCTGCCCCCGGCAATCCCGGAAAGCACCGTCAATGAAATTCCATATGGCAAACAGTTCGCATCAAATGCAAACAGAGGTCTTAGGCCTCACGCCCGTGCGGCAAGCACTTGCAAAAAAAAGGGTTTGTGAGTATAATGTAAATACCAAAATTGTGTGCAATGGGAGGGTTTATGACGGAAAAACTAGATTTTTCACTTCTCAAAACTTTAACTAATTTGGCCGGTGTTTCGGGCCGGGAAGACGAAGTAAGGAACTATTTAAAAGAAACATTAACTCCGTATGCTGATGAAATCAAAACCGATGTTTTAGGCAATTTAATCGTATATAAAAAAGGTACGTCGGATAAAAATTTATTGTTGTGTGCCCATATGGATGAAGTGGGGCTGATGGTGCGCTATGTAGACGATAACGGATTTTTGTATTTTGTAACCGTCGGTGGTATTGACCCGCGCACGCTACTGGCCCAACGGGTCCGCGTGCAAACCAAGAACGGCCCGATTTTGGGGGTCATCGGTACAAAACCGGCCCACATCACCACGGAAGCCGACCGTGCCAAAGCCGTTCCTTTAAGTGATCTTTATATTGACACGGGGCTCCCCGCCGGAAAAGTACACGAGCAAGTAGAGCCGGGCGACCCGGTGGTATTAGACCGCCAATACGAAGAATTTGGCGACGGGTGCATTTGCGCCAAGGCGTTAGATGATCGCGCCGGAGTGTTTGTGCTGGCTGAACTTGTCCGCACGCTTAAAAATCCTTTTTATAATGTATATGCCGTGTTTACGGTGCAAGAAGAAGTAGGCCTTCGCGGTGCTACCACGGCGGCCTTTGGCATTGAGGCCGACCTCGCTTTTGCGTTAGATTCCACCGGCGCGGCCGATATTCCCGGTTGCGCACCGCATAATCACATTGTGCGTGTAGGTGGCGGAGTCGGTGTGTCCGTGATTGACGGACGCACGATTACGCCTACGTGGCTTTTTGAGGGTTTAAAAGACATTTGCCGCCAAGAAAAAATCAACTGGCAAGTGCGCTGTGCCCCGCGCGGCGGTAATGACGCGGGTGTGATTCACTTGTCTAAAACGGGTATTCCGGCGTGTGCGCTTTCTTTGGCGGCGCGCAATATTCACTCGTGTGTGGAAGTGTCTGCCAAATCTGATATGGAAGCACTTTTCCAACTCGTTTCATATGTAGCTAAACACGGTATTGAACAAAAATAGGTTTTAACTATGAATAAAAAAATGGTACTAGGTAACAAACGGGCTGTATTTGTAGACATTTCCGATTACGGCAAAAAAGCGGGCTATGCGCTTAACGCGCAGGAAGTGTCTGCCTTAACCAAATTAGATTTGGCTTACCGCACGTTGGTGGCGATCCTTTATAACTATGTGCCGACGTCGGGCCACCCGGGGGGGAGTATTTCCAGCGGGCGCATCGTGGAGCACCTTTTATATAAAGAGATGGCGTACGATTTAAAATATCCGCACAAAAACGAGAACGATATTATTTCTTACGCCGCCGGACACAAGGCCTTGGGGTTGTATGCGATGTGGGCGTTGCGTAACGAGTGCGCGCGCATAGCTGCACCGGCGTTGCTCCCGTCTAAAAAAGAACAGCAACTTCGCTTGGAAGATTTACTCGGTTTCCGTCACAATAAAGTGCAAAACACGCCGCTGTTTAATAAATTCCGCGCCAAAACATTGGGCGGTCATCCGGAGCCGTTAGTTCCTTTCGTGCGCACCAGCACCGGGGCAAGCGGCGTAGGTGACGGGTCTGCTGTCGGGCTTGCTTTAGCGGCGGCGGATGCGTACGGCAAAAAATGCCCGGTGGTGCATATTATTGAAGGCGAAGGCGGGCTGACCGCCGGACGTGTGAGCGAAGCCGCGGCTATTGCGGCGACAGCGCAACTTAAAAACGTAGTTTTTCACATTGATTGGAACGAGGCCTCTATTGAAACAAACCGCGTAACTGCCGACGGGGAAAACCCCGGCGAGTACGTCCAATGGAATCCATGTGAATTTTTCCGCATACACGATTTTAACGTGATTTACGTTCCTAACGGACACGATTTTAACCAAATTCACATTGCCCAACGCTTAGCGGCGCAACTGAATAACCACCAACCGACGGCAATTATTTACCGCACGGTTAAAGGTTGGAAATACGGCTTAGAGGGTAAAGCATCACACGGGAGCGGACACAAGTTTGCCTCTGAGGGGTTTTATCAGGCGTTAGCCGAGTTTGAAAAAACGTTTGGCGTGTCGTTCCCGCATTTTGAGGGCGAGAAAACAGCCGCCAATATTGAAAAGTATTTCTGGGCCAGTTTGACGGTGATCCGCACGGCGTTGGAAAAGGAAAAATCTACCGCCAAGTATATGGCCAAGTTGCTTGCCGCGCGGGCGTCTTTACTTAACAAAGCAAAACGTGCCGTGCGTAAAAATTTAGGCAACAGCCAAGATTTATATACAAAGTTTTCGCCGTCAAAAGTACCGGCGGAATTTGTATTTGAAACAGGAAAATCATACGCTACGCGCGGCGTACTGGGTAGTGTGCTTGCTTATTTAAATAAACAAACTAAAGGCACGCTACTGGTCGGTTCGGCCGATTTGTACGGCTCTACGGGAGCGGCGGCGGTGGCCAACGGTTTTGCGGCGGGGAATTTTAATGCGGTAACAAATCCGCTTTCACGCCGCGTAGCCATGGGCGGTATTTGTGAGGACGGTATGGCGGCTGTTTGTAGCGGTATTTCGTCTTTTGGCGATCATGTAGCCGTTAGTGCATCGTACGGGGCGTTTGTGGCGTTTGAACACGTAGCCGCGCGTTTGCACGCGATCGGCATGCAAGCCGCGCGCGAAGCGGGTCTTTGTCCCAATACGCTTATTTTGTTTAACGGGCACGCCAGTTTGCCTACCGGCGAGGACGGCCCGACTCACGCCGACCCGCAAGCGTTGCAACTGTTGCAGGATAACTTCCCGGCGGGTGCGTGCATTACGGCAACTCCCATGGAAGTAGATGAAATTTGGCCGCTTGTAACCAAAGCGTTGTCTTTGCGTCCGGCGGTGTTTGCGCCGTTTGTGGCGCGTCCGTCTAACGCGTTTGCAGACAGAAAGGCACTTGGTATGGATCCGGCGCAACATGCGGTTAACGGTGTCTATTATATGCACCGCGCCAAAGGTAAGGCCGACGGCACGGTTATCGTGCAAGGGGCGGGAGTGGGCAGAATCATGGCGGAAAAAGTATTGCCGGAACTAGCCAAACAAAAACTCAATGTAAACGTCGTGTATATCACCAGCCGTGAATTGTTTGAAGCGTTGCCGCAAAAAACGCAAGAAAAACTCTTGCCGCTTGAACTGCGCCAAACGGCGATGGGTATTACCGATTTTACCCGCCCAACGTTGGATGCGTGGCTACTGAGCCAAGCCGGGCGCGAACACACGCTGTGGCCGCACAAGGACGGCGTGTTTTTAGGTAGCGGTAGTGCGGCTAAAGTATATGAAGAGGCCGGACTTTCCGGCGCGGATATGTTGGCCGCTATCAAAACGTACGTGAAAGATTTAAAAAAAGCCAAACACTGGCTATAATTTTGGAGGAAAAACTATGGCAGAAGAAAAACCTTATTTAACGGGACGGACGTATATTTTCAAACTTTCCAAAGGGAAAGATTTGTTGGAGGCACTCGCTGATTTTTGCCACGATAATCAAGTTAAATGTGGCATTGTCAGCGTGATCGGCTCGGTAGCTAACGCGACGATCGGTTATTACGACCCGGCCAAAAAACGCTACGAAAAAACCGTTATTAACCAACCGCTTGAACTCTTAAATTTAACGGGTAACATTTCTATTCAAGATAATCGCCCCATGGTGCACGCGCACGTAACGTTGGCGGACGAAGAATATAATGTTATCGGCGGGCACTTGATGTTGGGTACTAAAATCTACGTGTGCGAAGCGTATGTGCAAGAGCTCGTGGGTGAGCCCAAAGTGCGCCGCACGGATAAAGTAACCAAACTGGCGTTGTGGAACTAATTATATAACAACTGTTCGTAACATCTATAAGCACGCACGCGGGCACAACTAATCGTTGTGCCCGCGTTTGCGTGTTCCCGATAAACAATTTTCCACATTTGGCCGTCTTGCGCGTCCCTTGGGCTTGACGTAGCTAGCGCTACGCCTATGCGCCCAACTTGCCCGCGCAATACGGCTCAAATCTGAAAAATCATATAAACATTTGCAATGTTAGTCTGTTGTTCGTAACATCTATAAGCACGCACAAACGGCAGATTTACATCTGCCGTTTGTGTCGTTATGAAATGCCGTTGTAATAATGTCATCCTGAATTTAATTCAGGATCTCACCTTATTTCTAAATCTTTCCATTGGGGATTGATAGAATTGATTAAATCTTCTTTCCACGCTCTGCGCCATGTTTTTAATTGTTTTTCACGGCGTATGGCATCTATAATGCTGGTGCAACTTTCACAATAAACCAGTTTATGCAGTTTATAACGTTTGGAAAACCCCGGTACTAAGCCGTTTTTATGTTCATATATACGTCGTGCTATGTTGCTTGTGACACCAATATATAAGACGGTATTTGTGTCATTGGTTAGAATGTAGACGTAAGCGGTCATCGCTCTATCCTACAAAAAGGTGAGATTCCAAATCAAGTTTGGAATGACATTTTAATAACGGCCCTATAAAACGTTGTTTTTTGATAATAATGTCATCCTGAATTTAATTCAGGATCTCACCTTGTAAACTCACGTCGGTCGGGATGCAAGATAACAAATTTACAAAAACAATGTCAAGTATAACTTTTAAAAAAACTTGCAATTTGTTTGCCAAAGAGTTTTAATAGAAGTGTAGGAGTAGTTACACAAACTTAATTAGGAGGAAGTACTTAGCATGAAAAAACTACTAAGCTTATTAGCCGTAGCCGCTTTGATGCCGGTTGCCGCTAACGCTGAAGTATTGCAAAATGTAAACCTCAAAGGTGATATTCAAACCATCGCCTCTGATGTTAAACACGATGAAGGCTCTTACGTTCGTGGAACGAGCGCTCGTGTATTAGCCGGTTTATCTGCTGATTTAGTGGAAGATGTAACCGCTAACGTGATGTTCCAATACGCCAACATTTGGGGCAACAACAATGCCACCGGTCAAAACGTTCAAGGTTACTGGGATAGCATCCGCTTGGCTGAAGCCAATGTTGTCTTGCACAACTTGTTCTGCTGCTTGGAAGCCACGGTCGGCCGCCAATTCTACGGTGACGAAGATAGCGCCGTAATCTATTTTGGGCCGAATCACTACAACGCCGAATTTAACGGCTATGTAAGCTCTGTTGACGCTGCCAAAATCACCTACGGTGATGACGTTAAAGCCCTCACCTTAATCGGTGGTCGCATCAACGGTGATGTTGCGGGTTCCAATGCTACCAATGCGATTCCTGGTTGGCACGGCGGCGTGCCGGCTGCCCCGTCTTTTGACTTCTTCGGTGCGGATTTCCGCATGAACTTGAGCGACAACTTGAAAGCTCAAGTTTATGGCTATGACTTCCGCGATGCCTTTGTAGGCCCGGACGGCAACCTTGATTCCGATGCTGGTTTCTACGGTGCCAAATTGAGCTTAGATGCTGCCGTACGCTTAAGCGCTGAATATGCGCGCAACTTCGGCGGTGATCGCTTAGTCAAAGAACATGACGCTACCGGCCAAATGGTTAAAGTAGATGCGGCGACGGACTTGGAAAAAGTAACCGTGCGCGGTACTTTCTACTATGCCAACGAAAACTTCTTTGCGTTCGGTAACTACACCCCCGGCTTGTTGATGGGTCACCTCTTTGGTGGTCAACTCAATGGCTACAGCCTCACGGAAGGTGTGTCCCTCTTCAACCTCGGTTTTGATATGAAACCGGCTGAAAAATGGACCGTGTCCTTGGATGGTTTCTCTTTCCAAGATCATCGCATGAAACACTCGGCCACCTACGAAGCTGACTTAACCGCCAAATATGCCCACAACGAATATGTGGAATTGTTTGCCGGCGTAGGTTATGCGAACTATGCCAAAATGTTGGGTGCAGACCATCGCGACAACGTCAAAGGTCAACTCGGTATGTTAATCAAATTCTAAGTTTCTTAGAAATTTGTAAAGCCCCGCTCTTACGAGCGGGGTTTTTTGTATGTAGGTCAGGGTACTCGCCGGACGGGCGCTCTCTCTTTTCCCTCGCCCCTTGCGGGAGAGGGTGCCCGAAGGGCGGGTGAGGGGTCTTATGCATAGGAATAACGACGTCCCCCTCATCCGGGCTACGCCCACCTTCCCCCGCCTAGGGGGAAGGATATTTTAATATCAGATTATCAAAACGCCCTGTGCATTAGCACAGGGCGTTCTATACTATCTGCGGCAAGCACTAGAAATACAAATCGCGCTTACCGGCTTTAATCTTCGCCAAATTGTCCTCAATCAATTTGTGAATAGGCGAGTCCGCCGGGAAAGTGGCCTTAGCCGTGCTCTCTATTAAAGCGTATCCTTTGGCTTTTAACGGAGCGGGGGCAAAGTCCTCCAAATACTCGGCAAATGTAAACATGGCGTTGGGCAGACAATGCGTTTTAATAAGCCCCGGTTTAGCCATATCCATAAAGTCTTTTCCCACGCGTCCTAAACGGTAGCAACCCGTGCAAAAAGACGGCATGTGCTTGGCATCCACCACAGCATCAATTACTTGCGCCAAACTGCGGTCGTCGGTCAAGGTAAACTGGCTGCCGTTGTCTTTATCGTACGAATAGCCGCCCGGGTTTACGCGTGAGGCGGCGGAAATTTGCGACACGCCCAGCTCCAAACACGCGTTGCGCATAGCGGGTGTTTCACGCGTACTTAAAATAATTCCCGTGTACGGCACGGCTAAGCGTAGCACGGCTACGCATTTTTTGAAATCGTCATCGGATAATACGTCGTTGGGGTGCTGGCTAAAATCGCTCCCCTCGGCGGGCTCAATGCGCGGAATGGAAATCGTGTGCGGCCCAATGCCGTATTTTTTATCCAAATACCACGAGTGCTCTAAAGTAGCCAAAATCTCGTATTTGTGGTCGTATAAGCCAAGCAGCGGCCCAATGCCTACGTCGTTAATTCCGGCCTCTAGCGCGCGGTCCATGGCGTCTAAACGGAACTGGTAATCTTTCTTGGCCCCTGCGAGGTGTAACTTTTCGTACGTTTCTTTGTGATACGTTTCTTGGAAAAGCTGATACGTGCCAATATTGCACTTTTTAAGTGCTTCAAATTCCGGCTCGGTTAACGGCGCGATATTGACGTTAACGCGGCGGATGTTTTGCCCGTTCCAACGGGTGTCGTAAATTGTTTTAATACTGTCATACACGTATTGCAAACCGCCGCCGGGGTAGGCCTCGCCCGCCACCATTAAAATGCGTTTGTGGCCTTGTTGCAACAGCGCGGTTACTTCTTGCTTGATTTCATCTTGCGTGCTGGCGTGGCGTTTTAACTTGGTGTTAGAGCGGCGAAACGCGCAGTATACGCACTCGTTGGAGCACAGGTTGGAAATATACAAAGGAGCAAACAAAACAATGCGGTTGCCGTAAATGGCTTCTTTGACAAATTTAGCCGTATCGTAGAGTTTGTTTAACAAATTGCGGTCGGTCAAATTGAGCAAAACGGCCGCTTCCGAAAGCGAAATGCCTTTTAATTCTTTTGCTTTTTCTAAAATTTCCGTCACGTCGGAATCGGTGTGCGATTGGGCATCTTCCAACGTTCGTTGTAGTTTCTCGTCATCAATGATCATATATATATGATATCATTTTGGGAGTAAAAATGCCCGGCTTGGCAGAAGAAGAAATATATTATAAAACCGTTAAAACTTGTTATAATAAAACTAACGAGGAGAATTTATGACAGAACATCGCATTAACATTATGCAAGACGAAGTCCCCGCCGTTCAAGCCCAACAACCGCAAGAGCAAAAAGTAACGTATGCGTCTGTGTCGGAGCGGTTTGTGGCGTTGCTGATTGATTACGGCGTTATTTTTATTTCTTGCCGCTTTGTAGTATGGTTGTGGGATAAAATCGCCCACCCGGAATTAACGGCGTGGCAGGCGTTGGCTCTTATCGGCTGTATCAATGCGTTATTTATTTTGTACGAGGCCTTTTTTTCGTGCGGCGACCGCATGACACTGGGCAAAGCGCTCGTGGGAATTGCGGTTGTGAAAAAAGATTTAAGCGGGTCTATTTCTTTTGGCCGTGCGTTGTGCCGCGCGATTGGCTATTACATCAGCGGTGCCTTACTTATGTGTGGTTTTTTGCTAGCTTTTTTTGACGATAGACACCGCGCATTACACGATTTTTTAGGCGGTAGCGTGGTGGTACAAGTTCGCCCGAAAAGCACCGGCGAGAGCTTGTTGCTACGTTTTTTAGGCGGTATCTTGTTGATCACTTTTGGTTGGACGGCATATCAGCAATTTTTCGGAGGCGGGGCCATTGTGGACCAATACTTTGTGCGGCAAGCGCGTAAGCACTTGTATAAAATTGCACTATTGGAAGAGGGCCATAAAGCGCGCTACGGATATTACACGAACGATTTATTGCGTTTATCTTTGTTATCCGGCGATCCGGTACAGTTCCAACGTGATACGCAAAAAATTTTACATCCGAAAGGTTTTAAAATCGGCGTGACGAAAGACGGCTACAAAATTACCGCTCTTGCCAAAGATAAAAAACATACGCAAGTGGTATTTGCTCCGAAGGAAAAGTAGTTTTTAGTTATGTGAAAAAAGCACCCCCCGTTTATAAGGCGGGGGGTGCTTTTTAGCGGGTAATTTTCTAAAAGGGCAACGTATAAGCCCGCAAGGAATTTGAAGCTCCTTTGTAGGTGGCTCCCATTATTTTTTGGCAAAAGTCGCCATTGGTGCCTGAAAATATTTTGTTGCCACGTAAAAACTCTGCGCAATATAGTTTGTTGTATTCCCACGAGGTAAACCAATTAGACCCGGTTTTTTCTATCAAAAAACCGCCGCCTTCATATTTTCCGTCTAATCGCGTGGCTATAATGGAATGCCAGTCGCCGTTTTCTTCCAATTGAACGGACCATTTCCCGTTAGAGCGGACATCGGATATAGCGGCACTTGAGTATCCCTTTTCCCGTCCGGTCCACGGGATATCTATGGACAATTCATCAAAATTTTTAGGATATTCTCCCGAAGATAAATAGTAGGTATCTACGGCTTGATCAATGGTTTTGAGTAATTGTATTGCTTCGGTAGCGCGTGATTTCTCTACGGTTTTTTGATATTGCGGCAACGCTACCGCCGCCAAAATGCCGATAATGAGAACGACTACTAAAAGTTCAATAAGTGTAAATGCTTGGTTGTTCTTCATGTTTTTTTGCTCCTTTATTTATTTTTTGCGTCCCTTTATTATCGTTTTTTTTTTTTTTTTTTT
>NZ_CACVRB010000026.1:0-19933 GCF_902756455.1 Candidatus Avelusimicrobium caledoniensis
ACCGTTTACAAAAAGCGCCAAATCGGAAAAGGAAATTTACATGTTTGAGCGGGTAGCGAGTTTGTAAATTTTCCCGATTTGTCTGCTTTTTGTGGTGCCATGGGGCGGCGGTCTTTTGCTAGCTTTTCTGCCGTCAGAAAAGCGGAGGGGGCTTTTCTGTATATATTTTTCTCTCGCTCGTCATCCCGCAGAGTTTCTATGCGGGATATAGCGAGAGAAAAATAAAAACTTGACATCGTTTTTTTTTTGCTACATTTTATTTAATGAAACAAAGGAGGATTTTTATGGAAAAGAAAAGTAAAAAAAGTTTGTCATGCCGGAAGGTTTTTATCCGGCATCTTCGTATTTTTGTTTCTGATGGGATGATTAACGAGCGAAAAGAAATCAGAAGATCCCGGATTACAAATTTCCGGGATGACAGATCTTTATGTTATAACGGCTTTACGCTTATTGAATTGTTAGTAGTTGTACTTATCATCGGTATTTTGGCGGCGGTGGCGTTGCCGCAGTACAAATTTGCGGTAGCCAAAGCGCGGATGACGCAACTTATTACGTTTGCCAGTTCTGTTAAACAAGCTCAAACAAGATATTACTTGGCGAATGGAACGTATGCAAATAATTGGGATGAAATTGATATTGATTTAACAGGTTATGTAACGAGTGGCGGAACTTTACAGAAAGGGAGCATCGGAAATACTAAAGATCCTTATGCAATATTAAATTACCAAAATAATGGGTTGTATTTTTACGGTGGGACAAATTATTTACCGGGAATTTTGTTAATAGTATTTAATACGCTTAATGTCCGGTCTTGTTATGCTGATGCGAGTAATTCGCAGGCCGTAGATTTATGTAAATTTGTGTGTAAGGTAAAAACACTTAACACCGACGGAAGTTGGAGAAGATGTAATTTCTAGGAGTCCATTTCCGTCGGATCAAAATGTTTTTTGTTGATAAACATTTCGGCCTTGTCGGTCATGGCGTTTAATTGTTTTTCCAATTCTTGGGCGGCACGGGGCATATCCGTGTCGTCTTTTACGTAGATAATATCGCCGTAGCAAAGCGCGGTTTTTCCAAACGGTAGCGGGATACGCATGCGGTCCCACGAGTGGACTTTAAATTTGTGGCTTAGGGCCGAGCCGACGGGAACAATCGGCCAACCTGTCTTTTTGGCTAAAAACAAAATACCCGGTTGCACTTTATAAATCGGGCCGCGCGGGCCGTCGGGCGTGAGCATGGGGGAGTACCCCTCGCGTGTAGCTTGCAATAGTTTGATGAGTGCCCGCGTGCCGCCGCGCGTACTGGATCCGCGCACGGCAAGCATGCCAAACTTCGGCAGACAGCGTGCAATATATTCCCCGTCGCTAGATTGACTGATGAGGGCGGCAATTTTATGTTTGCGGTAAGGATATAACAAGAAAAGCTGTTGGTTGTGCCATATCGCATAAATCACGCCCGGGCCGTTTTTTTCCAGTTCTTCGGCCTTTGGTGTTTTAAACCAGTACACGCGTGTGGTCCAACCCAAAAATACCGAGTAATAATAAGCAAATGAAGACACCAGTGCGTGTTTCCAGTCGTTATAGGGGAGCTGAGTTTTTGCCATATTATTTCTTCCCCTTTTTGCGTGCTTTTTGCCACGGTACTAAAAATACAGCGGTGTAAAACGGGGTAATTGTTTGCTCGGTTAGCGCAATATCTACTTTGTCCGCGTTTAGTTTTTCCAAGATAAGCGGTAAGGTTTTGTCGGCGAGCGTTTTTTCCAAACGGACCGCTTCGCGCAGTAACTTGGGCGCGGCAGATACGCCAAACGGCGGCAAATAAACAAATTGCGGGTCTAACGCTTCGTATTCTTCTTTTTCGGCTTGCTCGCGGACAAGGTCGGTTACAAAGCTGACCGCGCTTTTTAAAAATTCAAAGGATACCGTGCCCGCTACAATCTCGCGCGCCGGGCTGTGGGCTTTGGCGGTGGCTACCCATTGTTCTAGCGCCGGCCCGAGTGTTACCGCACACGCGCTAAACATTTCTTTATGCACGGCACTGTCATCGTCTAACTCCCAATGCGCGTCTTGGTTAAATTCATACACCACGCCGGGGTTGATAGCGGCAAAGCCCTCTAAAATGTATTTGGTAACTTCCAGTTCCGTTGTAAAACCCGCCTGACGCAAAAGTCCGCCGCCGCGCAGTAAGCGGCGCAGAATTTCTTTTTGCCGGGGAGTAATTTTAAACCGTTTTATCTTTCGCATAGTTGCTAACCGTTTGCGTAAATACCTGATTAGATACTGGCGTAAAAGGTTAGCAAAGTCCCCCGGAGCGGGGGGACTTTGCTGTGTAAAACTATCTTCTGTTTTTGCGGTTGCGTTTGTTATTTTTGCGGTTTTGTTCTTTGACAAACGCTTCCACGTTATGTTGGTTGGCCGGGCGGTGTTCGTCCGTAACGAGTTGTCCGTGGCTCCACGTGTAAACAAGCGGAGTCGTCAGCGCAATCGTGCTGTATACACCGGAGATACAACCGATCAGCATCGCAAACGCGAACGAGTTGATTACCTCGCCACCGAAGAAATACAGGATGAACAAGGCAAAGAGAACTGTTAACGTCGTAATAACGGTACGCGAAAGCGTTTCGTTAATAGATGTGTTAATCAGTTCGCCAAAGCTCATTTTGGGGTGTAAGCGGATGTTCTCGCGCATGCGGTCAAAAATAACGATCGTGTCGTTAATGGAGAAACCGGCTACCGTTAAGAAAGCCGCCACGACTACGAGGTCAATTTCCCGCCCCGTAATACAAAACGCGAGCGCCATGACCCACAAATCGTGGAACAAGGCAATCACGCCCGAAAAGCCCCACAAGATGTTGCTAAAGCGGAACGCTACATATACGATGATGAAGAACAACGACAACGCAATCGCTCCGATCGCGCGGTTGGTCATGCTTTCACCGACAGCCGGCCCAACGGAGTTGGTTTGCTGTACGGTGTAGGGCACGTTGAGCGTGTCTAACGCTTTTTCAATGCGGGCTTGTACCACGCCCACTTCGTTAGCGGTGCTTTTTTCGCTGATAGAGAAGGTATTGTCTCCGTACGATTGAATTTCGGAATTGGCGCCGGTAGCCGTTAAGGCCTCGCGCAGTTGGCTCATTTCCACGGGTGCATTAAATTGTACTTGCACCATCGTACCGCCGGTAAAGTCAATGCCCATGTTGAACCCTTTGGTCCAAAAGCAAATCACGCCCGCCACGAGTACCGCGGCAAACAGCGAGAAATAGACTTTGCGGTATTTGAGGAAATCAATATGTGTTTTAGGAAATAAATTCATCATAAGCTGATATCCTTAGTGTTGGAAGTTAAGATGAGCTCGTAAATCGCGCGCGTAACAAATACGGCGGTGAACAAGCTGACTAACAACCCGATGATAAGCGTTACGGCAAACCCTTTGACCGGGCCCGTGCCGAATTGCAATAAACATGCACCGACGATAATGGTGGTGATGTTGGAGTCAAAAATGGCAGACCATGCTTTGTCGTAACCGAGGTTGATTACTTCGTATACCGGTTTGCCTAAGCGTTTTTCTTCGCGCATACGTTCAATGATTAAGACGTTGGCGTCAATAGCCATAGCGAGCGACAAAATCATACCCGCGATACCGGGTAATGTAAGCGTAGCGGAAAAATAGCTCATAGTGGCAATCATCAGTACAAAGTTAAGTAACAAAGCAATATCGGCAATTACGCCGGCCGCTTTGTAATAGATGGCCATAAATACCAAGATTAAAACGAGCGCGTATAACGAAGCGGATAAGCCCGATTTAATAGAGTCTTCGCCCAAGGTCGGTCCGATCGTTTTCTTTTCAATCACTTTGACCGGAGCGGGCAAGGCACCTGCTTTTAAGACGATCGCCAAACTGCGGGCTTCTTCCGGCGAGAAAGAGCCGGTGATTTGGCCGTCTTTGGTAATGCGCGATTGTACCGTCGGGGCAGATTGAATCGTGTTGTCTAACACGATAGCTAATTGTTTGCCGATGTTGGCTCCGGTAAGTTGGCCGAATTTTTTAGCACCTTCGGCATTGAAGGTAAAGGAAACAGCCGGATAGCCGTTGTCGCTCATCATAATCACGCGGGCGTTTTCCAAGTCGGCCCCGGTTACGGTGGCTGTGGCGGTAACTAAACTGTAACCGCCTTCTTTGTTGCGCATGATTTGATAGCCCGCCGGAACGAGTTTGGCAATAGACGGCAGTAAATTGCCGTCGTCATCAAACGGCTTTTCCGTTTTTTCCAAAAGTTCAAAAGCTTTTTGGGCGTCGGTGGTATCGTTTTTTACGATACGAAATTCCAACATGGCCGTCTTGCCGATAAGTTCTTCGGCACGTTGCGGGTCGGACACGCCGGGTAATTGCACCATGATCCATTTGTCGCCTTGTTTGGTGATAGAAGTTTCCGCCACGCCGTATTGGTCAATGCGGTTGCGGATAATTTCAATCGCGCGGGCCATCGCTTCGTTGAGCGGCTCTTTACCGCTGAGCTTGGCCACTTCCAATTCCAAGAGCAAGCTGGAACCGCCGCGCAAATCAAGACCCAAATTGAGCATGTGTTTGGGGCGTTCACCCAAGGTATCTAACGCTTCGCGTTCGGCGAGCGGTTTAGAATACCACCGGTAGTTGGGGTAAATCATATACAACGACCCGAGTAAAATGGTAAGAATGATCCCCCATTTTACGGCTAACTTATTAGACATTACTTCGCTCCTCCTTTGTTATTATCGGCCTGTAAATCTTTTACAAGTCCTACAACGGCGGTTTTAAGTACGTGAATTTTTACGTTTTCCGCCAGTTTGATTTCTAACAGATTGTCTTTGAATCCTGCCACCGTGCCGACGATACCGCCGGACAAAATGACCTCATCTCCCTTCTGTAGTGCGTTTACTTTGGCCGCCAATTCCTGCTCGCGTTTTTTTTGCGAACGGGCCGGCATGAAAATAAGCACCACAAACATAATCGCCATCATCAGCAGAAAAAACATCGTTCCGCCGCCTTGGGCTGTTGTTTCCATGGTACATCCTCCTAATTAGGTAAAGTAAATAGACCCAACTATTTTAGCATATTTCCCGTCGCAAGTGTAGCGCGATTGTGTCAGGGGATGGTTTCTTGTTTTGTGAAAAATAAAAAGGACTTGACATCGTTTTTTTTTTTGATATTTTTTAGTTGTAAGAAAAATATCAAAAAAGGAGAGTCGTATGAAAAACAAACAAGCATTTACGCTGATTGAATTATTGGTAGTCGTGTTAATTATTGGTATTTTGGCGGCGGTGGCTTTGCCGCAATATGAAAAAGCGGTTATCAAAAGCCGTATTGCTACGGTGTTACCCTATCTGCATGCAATAAAAAATGCCGAAGAAGTTTATTATTTGGCGAACGGGGTATACACTAACAATATAGATGATTTGGCGGTAGAGGGGGTATGCCCCAACGGGTGGGCGTGTTATTTAATGCAAGAAGGCGCGCAATCGGTTGGAGCCGTATACAAAGGGGAAAATGAAATGTCTGTTGTAGCGAGCTTTACACACCGAACGGATCAACCCGCGTGGGCAGATATCACCTATTGTTGGACGGCAGGGCCCCAAACTAAATACGATAAGATTTGCAAAAATTTGGGAACGGCTCTGCCGGCGCAGCCGGGGTCTGCCAGTACCCGTTATGCTATTCAGTAAGTTTTGATTTCGCATGCGGGAAATAAATGTCCGCATTTAAGTTTTCTGCGTCTGCATAGGCGCGGATTTCACGAGCCAAATTGTGCCAATAGATAGTGTTTTCTTTAACGTAAATATCTGCATATAGAGGCAATAGGTGCGGGTAATTTTCTTTAACAAAATTAAATACTTTCCGTTGATAGGCCGGGCGCATGTTTAAACTATCAAACGTGTAGCGGTTGGTGTACGGACGCGTTTGTAAAATAATTTCTTTCCAATCGGTAAGTCCCGGTAAAATCGGTGCGATCATTACGGCGGTTTGTAAGCCGTTTTCATGTAATATTTTAAGCGCATTTATTTTTTCCGCGACGCAAGAAGCCCCCGGTTCGGCCCGTTGGCGCAAGGTGTCATCCGATGAGGAAAATGAAAATGTTACTTCGCAACTTGGTAATTGTTTGAGTATATCTATGTCACGCGTGACCAGTGAAGATTTCGTTAATATGTGTACATGGGCTTGGCTAAATTGCAATTGTTTTAGCAGATTGCGCGTCAGTTCATATTGCCGTTCATACGGATTGTAAGGATCGGTAACCGAACTAAGCAACACGTGCGTGTGAAATAATAAGGAAGGTTTTAAAGGAACGGAGCAATACCGTACATCTAAAAAATCGCCCCAGGGTTCTTCGTGCCCGGAGAATTTGCGCATATACTCCGCGTAACAATACACGCATTTGTGCGGACAGCCGACGTACGGATTGATAACGTAATCTACGCCGGGGATCTTGCTTTTAGATAAAAAAGTTTTTACAGGAATTTGTGCAACGGTCATCATATTACGGTATCAGTATATAAACTAATTATTTTTTTGGCAAGACAGCCGACGTGCACCTTATTACAATATATTATCTTAACCAGAGGAGGAAATTAATGCGTAGATTAAGTGTGGGGTTGGTCTGTTTGTGTATGACTTTACCCGGTTTCGGGCAGTTGCAAAAAATCTGTCACTACGGGGTAATGCCGACGGACAATATTACCAGTATGGAGGTAAATCCGTCGCTAAGCGTGGTGGATGACAGCGGGAGTGTTTCCACTTCGCAAGTGACGTTTAAAGGGTATCACGTAATTAACCCAAATTGGAACTGGGGAGTGGAAGTTCCGCTTGCGCGGTTTGAATCGCCGGCTAAATCGGTAAACGGGTTGGGAGATATTATGCTCGCGTTGACCTGGGTGCAACCGGAAACGGCCCATAGTTTGGGATATGGCGCGAAAATGGAACTTATTACACCTACCGCCACCGATAAACGCCTAGGTAGCGGGCAGTTGCAAGCTAGCCCGGCCGTGTTTGCCGTGTGGACAAACGGCAGCGGTTGGTATAGTGCGCTGGGATATAAGCACTATGTATCCGTTATCGGCGAACATAACCGCGAAGATATCAACTACGGACGTATACGTGGGAATATCAGTTATTTATCTGAAAATAAATGGTGGGTGCAAACGAATTGGTATTATTACCAAAATTTTAACGACCGCGGCAAAATGGAATTTGTGCCGGAGTTGGAAATCGGCACGCTTGTCAATGAGGGAACGGCGTTTTATATCAACGGGGGAACCCACGCCGCCGGAAACTGGAAAAGCAAAGATTGGAACGTAAGTATCGGTTTTAAAGTGTTGTATTTATAGTATATTATAAGGAACAAAGTAAATGGGTAACAGATTGCCAATAATGGGTATATTTGTTACAATGAAAAAAGACGTATATGTTGCACTAAGTATTATGTAAGGTTTATTTACATTTTATTCTGTTTTTGGAATCCTATGTAGAATAGGAAGGCACTTTGGGTAAAACCAAGGTTCCATGAGAGTCCAAAGATGGCTGGTTAAGGCAGGGAGTGAAAGGAAGTCATGAGCCTTTTGCTCTCTGCCAAATGTGTCATATAGATATTTTTTTATATGGTACTACGGCTGTTTAGTAACTAGGGCTACTCTCATGGACTTGGCACTATTCGGCCGTTTTATTCGGGTTTTACGGGATTCCAACAATAAGTTGGAGTCCTTTTTTTTAGGGCTTTGCCGGTACGGACTTCTTTGATCGGTTGTCCGGCCGGGTAGCTGTACGTGGCAAGTAACTGGGATTAGCTGCTTGCCACTGGATTTTGAAGTTATTGTTTATATGACAAATGCCGCCTTGCCGCTTATCAGTATCGTCTTGCCCGTGTATAATTCGGGTAAAACATTAGGGGCTTGTTTACAATGTTTGCAAAAACAGACATACCCTAATTTGGAGATTGTTGCGGTCTACTTGGCCAGCGAGGACGATACCTTAGCTAAATTACAAGCGTTTTCCGGACGTTCGTTGCGTATTGTTTATCAACAAGAGAAAAACGGTCCCGGCGGGGCGCGTAATTTGGGTGTGGCTGCCGCTAAAGGGGCATACATTGGTTTCATGGAAGCGGATGATATTGTTCCATCCGATTTTTACGAGCAGTTGTTTACTTGTATACATAAGGAACAGAGTGATATTGCGGTGGGGGTGACTCTATCCCAAGGTAAACCGATGGGACAGCCCGGAGCCGGCGTGGTGAAGGGGTTTTCTCCGTCGTTTTCACGGTTGCCGCACGGCGGATGTTTTGACAAGTTATTTAAGGCCGAACTGATAAAACCGTTGCGCTTTGCCGAAAATTGCCGTTGGGAAGATAACCCGTTTATATTGCAGGCCTTTTGGAGGGCTCGTCAGGTAAGTTTTACGCCGCTAGCACGCTATACGTATATGCCGTCTTTATGGAGCGCAAATTACTACCGCAAATTGCAAGAGGATCTTTTTACGGTCGCCCGGCCAATGATGGACTTTATTTGCCAACAACCGCAAGCAACAAGCCGTGATAAAGCATGGGTTAAACGTAAAATTTGCGATTGGATGGGAAATCCGTTTTTAATAGAGCCGGGTGTTTATCCGAGATTATCTGCCTTGTTGGGCCACCCTTTATTTTTAAAGGTGCGTTATTACCGGTTGCGGTTTAAACAATTTAGACATAAATTTTACAGGAGAAAAAAACATGACTAAAAAGAAAGCATTGATTACCGGAATCACCGGAATGGTAGGTTCCCATTTGGCAGATTTTCTGCTTAAAAACACCGATTGGGAAATTTACGGCATGTGCCGTTGGCGTAGCCCGCTTGATAATATCGCTCATTTGATTGACGACATCAATGCAAAAAAACGCGTACACCTTGTGTATGGCGATTTGCGCGACACAATGTCGTTAGATAATGTGGTTAAAAGCGTAGTGCCTGATTATGTCTTCCATTTGGCTGCCCAAAGCTATCCTAAAACCAGTTTTGATGCTCCGTTAGATACATTAGATACCAATATACAAGGTACGGCCCGCGTGTTGGAAGCACTTAAAAAATATGCGCCCAAAGCTATTATTCACGTTTGCGCCTCGTCAGAAGTGTTTGGCCGCGTATCTAAAGAAAAATTGGCCCAAATGAACGGGATGATTAACGAAGAATGTACCTTCCACCCGGCCTCCCCGTATGCTATTTCCAAAGTTGGCACCGATTTAATCGGTCGCTATTATGCGCAAGCATTTGGTATGACCGTTATGACTACGCGTATGTTTACCCATACCGGCCCGCGCCGCGGAGATGTATTTGCCGAGAGCACATTTGCCAAACAAATTGCCATGATTGAAGCCGGGCTTATTCCGCCGGTGCTCAAAGTTGGCAATTTGGACTCCTTGCGCACCTTTGCCGACGTGCGCGATGCTGTGCGTGCTTATTACATGCTTTTGACCGTTAACCCCATCCCCGGCGAGTATTACAACATCGGCGGGGCCTATACGTGCAAGGTAGGCGATATGCTTAATTTTCTTTTATCCTTATCCCCGATGAAAGACAAAATCAAAATTGAAGTAGACCCGGAACGCTTGCGCCCGATTGATGCGGACCTGCAAATCCCGGACACCTCTAAATTCAACAAACATACAGGGTGGAAACCGGAAATTCCGTTTGAAAAAACGATGACCGACCTGCTTAATTATTGGCGCGAACGCGTCAAACACGGCGAAAAATTCTTACAACGCTAGGGGGTAACTTATGAAGGAAACCATTACACAAGGTTTTGATACGATTAGCCAAAACTTTTTGCGTTTGAAAGAAAAAGCAGACACCGTTGAAAAAATTGCCCAAGCGTGGATCGCGGCCTTGGGTAACGGTAATAAAGTTATTTTTTGCGGGAACGGCGGCTCGGCGGCCGATTCGCAACATTTATCGGCCGAACTAATGGGCCGTTATAAATTTGACCGCAACCCGATGCCGGCTATGAGCTTGACGACCGATACCTCTGCCTTAACCGCGATCGGCAACGATTACGGGTACGACAAGGTCTTTTCCCGCCAACTGCGCGGAATCGGCCGCAAAGGCGACGTGCTGGTGGGTATTTCCACCTCGGGCAACTCTAAAAATATTTTAGATGCGTTTGCCGTAGCTAAAGAAAAGGGAATTACTACGATCGCTTTTACCGGCGAAGCCGGCGGGAAAATGAAAGAATCGGCGGATATTTGCTTAAACGTGCCGTCTAACACGACCAACAATATCCAAGAAATGCACATTGCCTGCGGGCATATGATTTGCGGACTGGTGGAGGCGCACTTCTTTAAACCTGCGAACTGATAATGATTATTACACGGACTCCTTACCGGATTAGTTTTTTTGGCGGCGGCACGGACTACCATACGTATTATGAACAGTATGGCGGGGATGTGCTGTCCACCAGTATCAATCATTACAATTATTTAAGTTGCCGTTTTCTGCCGCCGTTTCACGCGGAATACCGCAACCGTATCGCGTGGCGTATTTTGGAATATCCGGAAAGAGTAGAAGATATCCAACACAACGCTATCCGCGCGGCGTTACTTCATTACGGCGTTACGCAAGGGGTGGAAATCAGCAACCAGTGCGACTTGCCGGCCCGTTCGGGTCTCGGGTCCAGTTCGTCTTTCTGCGCGGGGCTAATCAAAGGTATTTACGCGCTTAAAGAGCAGATGATTTCCAAATACGGCCTTGCGCGCGAAACCATTAAATTAGAGCGTGAAATTTTAAAAGAAAACGGCGGCATACAGGACCAAATTGCGGCTGTTTACGGCGGGCTTAATCACATCCATATCAATCATAACGGGTCGTTTTCCGTAGAGCCGGTAGTGATGGACGAAAAACGCAAAGCGCAATTTAACGAGCGGTTGCTGCTCTTTTTTACCGGCGTAGCGCGTACGAGTAGTGAAGTAGCCAAAAAGCAAGTGGCGTGCACGAAAGACAAAACCGCGCAACTTCAGCAAATGCAAGCCATGGTGCGCGAGGCGTGCCAGATACTTACGTCGCACACGACGGACCTGTCCGAATTTGGCAAGCTGTTGCATGAAACGTGGCTGTTAAAACGTTCGCTGACGGACGCTATCAGCACCTCGCTGATTGACGAAATTTACAGCACGGCGCGGGATAACGGTGCTATCGGCGGTAAAATTTTAGGGGCCGGTGGCGGCGGGTTTATCCTGTTTTATGTGGAGCCGGAAAACCAGCTTAAAGTCAAAAAGGCACTTCGCAATTTAATTCACGTACCGTTTAAATTTGACGACCAAGGGTGTCAGACTGTTTTGTATGCGCCCAAGCATTATCACCCGTCCACGTACGAAAAGTTGGACTATATCCACATGCAAAATAAAGAAGAGGTGAAACTCAAACCGTGAAAGTAGTTATTTTAGCCGGAGGATTCGGCACGCGTTTGCAAAGTGTGGTCAAGGAATTACCCAAACCGATGGCCCCTATCGGGGACAGCCCTTTTTTGGATATTCTGATGCAGAAACTTTTGCAATACGGCGCGGATGAGTTTGTCCTGTGTGTGTCGTACAAGCGTGAGAAAATACAGGAGTATTTCGGCGATTATTTTTACGGCGTGCCGGTGCGTTATTCGGTGGAAGAAGAGCCACTGGGCACGGGGGGAGCCATTAAGCAAGCGTTTGAGCAATTTAAGTTGGATAGCGCGCTGGTGCTTAACGGCGATACGTACGTGCAACTTGATTACCGCGCGTTTTTTGAGCAAATGCAAGGCGAAAAAATCGGGCTTGTGCTTAAAGAGGTGCCGGATGCTTCGCGCTATGGGCTTGTGCAAACGCAGGACGGCCGCGCCGTGAAATTTTGCGAGAAATCGGACGCGGTGCAAGCGGGGCTTATCAATGCGGGTATTTATTACCTGACAAACGAAATTTTTTCCCGCGAACTTCCCCGTAAATTTTCCTTTGAAAAAGAGTTGTTAGAGCCGCAAGTATCGTCATTAAAACCACTGTTTTTTAAGGCGGAAGATTATTTTATTGATATCGGCTTGCCGTCCAGTTACGCCCAAGCGTGCCGGGAACTTAAAGACGTAGTCGGCGCGCATAAAAATAAGGCGCTCTTTTTGGACCGTGACGGCGTGATAAATGTAGATACGCATTACGTGCACGAAATTGACAAATGCCAATTTGTGGACGGTATTTTTGATTTGTGCCGCGCGGCCAAAGCCAAGGGGTATAAAATTGTGGTCGTAACCAATCAGGCCGGAATTGCCAAAGGAAAATATACAGAAGAAGATTATTTTAAATTTAGGGATTTTGTCCACGCGCGTTTTGCGGCGGAAAACTGCCCGATTGATGCGGAGTATTATTGCCCGTTCCACGAGGACGGAACGGTGGAAAAGTACCGCAAAGCGTCTTGGGACCGCAAACCCAATCCGGGTATGATTTTACGCGCCGTGAAAGAACTGGACCTTGACGTAAAAAAATCAATTTTAATTGGCGACAAGCAAAGCGATATTGATGCCGGCAAAAATGCGGGTGTGGAATGGTGTAAGCTTGTGAGGGAAAAACAGGACATAGGTGACACGTTAGATTTTATAGTGGGGGAGAAGAAACTACAAAAACAAGGAAAAAAAGCAGTGCTTGTGGTGGGGGCTAGAAATTTTGGAAAAACGACAACAATTCTGTATTGTGTAAATAAATACGATCAACAGAAAAAAAACAGAAAAAAACTATTAAACAAATTTTATCACTTTGCAGGAGGTAAAAATGTGTTTGTTCAGGGGCAGTCTCCCTCTGAAAGAGGCCGTAGCTTAAAAGATTTGTTAAAAGGGGAAAAACCGGAATATTTGATTGTTGCGGAACAAATTGACGGTAAACGGCGAGAAGAAACGAAAGCGTATTTAGAAGCGGAAGGATACGAGATTACAGTTTTTACGATACCACACACCGGTGTGCATTGGACTTATGTATTGGGGGGGATACCTTCACAACAGATTTTGAATAAACGAGCCGCTGATATTTTTAACGCTTTATAATAGGAGATATATATGAAAATAGCATTTTTTAATATATTTGGTGAAATGAAAAATGCGGAGCAAGAAACGTTACTTCGTTTAGAATATTGCTTTCAGAAGTTTGGTCATTCTTTAGTAGTTTTTAATAGAGAAGGTTTAATCATTTCTCAGGGTAAAGATAAGGGGAAATATGTTGAAGATGTCCACCCAGATTTTATGTTTACCTATAATACTCTGGACCTAGCTGTTATGACATTTCCTGATATTTTTTCAGTATTTTTCCACTGGTCTCCTTTAGGATTTGTGGCTAATTTCCAAACCTTATTAGAGTTACAAGCATTTAATATTTATGATATGTTTGCCACAACTTACGAACAAGATGTTTTTAACAGGGTCGCAAATATAACCACGTATGCTATCCCTTTCATAGGGTCTTCCGTTCCTGCTGACTTTGCAGTTCCTGCACGAGAACATACGGATAGAAGATTGTTTTATGTGGGAATCAATTTTGAACGAAAATTAGTAAAGATGCGTTATGAAGAGTTGTTTAAAAATTTAGATGCTTCTAGTAAGATCGATATATATGGGCCTATGAAGGTTTATGGGCACAAAAATTTATGGGCTGGTTTTAAATGTTATAGGGGAGAGATACCTTTTGATGGAAAATCTATTATAAGAAAAATCAATGAAGCTGGAGTTTGTTTGGCAATTAATTCACCTATGCATACCGATGCGAATGGAGTATCAAATAGAACGTATGAAGCAGCAGCAGCAGGTGCTTTGATTATTTCTGATGATAATAAATTTGTTCGCCATTATTTCAAGGATACAGTCTTTTATATCGGCAGAGATTTGTCGGAAGAAGAATCTTCCAAAAAGATTTTAAATATACTGGAATGGGCTAATGAGAATCCAAAGGATGCCTATGAAATGGCTAAATCTTCAAATGAAATTTTTATCAAACAACTATCTTTAGAAAAAATGGTTGAAGAAACTTTAGATAAGGTTGTTAAGGTTAAAAACATTTTGCAGGATAAAGAGCGACAGCACGATATCGTAGATATTATATGTTTTGTGGATAGTGTGGATGATTTCAAGAAAATATATAAACAGTTAAAAAAACAGTTTTACAAAAATCTTCATCTTATAATTATCTCTGTGCCAAAAATTTATGAAGATGTAAAAAAATTATCTGATTTTAAAATTGATTTTGTTGAAAAAGATGCTGAATTTAAAGGACGGTCTTTTTATAGAGCTATAAAATATTTACAAGGAAAATATTTTATGTTTATAGACAAAGCGTCTATTATGCATCAAAGACACATCTATAAAAATTTGGACATTCTAAAAAATCACGATACACTTTTTTCATATTCGGGATGTTATCTTAAAAATAAAAATAGTTATACAACGCTTAGTTCATCTCCTATTTTGAGAGATGAATTTCTAAGCTTTTCACACGCATATGGAATAGACTGGCATGCTAGAGATATGCAGAGTCTTTTTATAGAGACAATTTTCTCGCGCGGTTGTGCGCTGTTTAAAAAAGAAATTCTTGATTTTTGCGATGAAAAAGAAATCACATACATAAGTGATAGTGTTCATTTCTATTTGGCTTGCTGTTCAATTATTAAAGCGAAAAAATTGGGTCGTTTTACGTATACGTGTACAACGGGGTATCAAGCAAATTCTTTACAAGAGATAAATGAAAAAATATTTACTTATCGTAGATACTGGAATGAGAATTGTCGTTCTGCGCGCACGTACATTAAAGAAATGAATGAAGCATTTTTTAAGTATACTTTTGAGACAACTCCGGATTTTTTTCCACACCGTCGTGAACCAATTTTGTGGTTTAAGGATGTTACGGTAACTCAGACACCGGTCCAATCATCGCCAATCACGTATAGCAAATGGATGCAAAAAATCTTACAACGGGCAGAAAAATATCATATCACACGTATGCCGCGTTTTATGTACAAAATATTTTCACAATACTGTAAATTTAAATCGTTAATAAATAAGGAGCATAAAAAATGAAAGTAACTATTACTACCACCACTATTCACGTGCCGCATTTGATTGAGGACTACATCAAAGATGTGATTAAATACAACCGCCAAAAGGATGTAGATTTCGTCATTACCGGCGACAAAAAAACCCCGGCAGAGGCCAAAACCTATTGCCAAGAATTAGAAAAAAAATACAACATCCCCGTCTTATTTATGGATGTGGAAGATCAAAATAAATATTTAGAGAAATACGCCAAACTCAAAGGATATTTGCCGTGGGCTTGTATCCAACGCCGCCAAGTGGCTATCTTAAAAGCATACGAACAAGGCGCAGATATTATTGTTTTAATTGATGACGATAACTATATCGCGTGCGAAGATTACGTCGGCAAACATTTAGCCCTAGGTAGCAAAACCGCGTTGGAAACGGTTTCTTCTCCGACGGGTTGGTATAACATTTGCGAAGATTTGCAAGACCGCCAAGGCCGCAAATTCTATCCGCGCGGCTACTCGTGGATTGACCGTGTGGACGAAGTAAAAGATATCAAACGCTCTACCGAAAATATCCGCACCGTCGTAAATGCGGGCTTTTGGCTTGGCGACCCGGACTTAGACGCCGTCACCCGTTTGGCCGCACCCATTGACGTAATTGCCTATAAAAAAGAAAATAATTACGCGCTTGCTAAAAACACCTACTCGCCGTTTAACAGCCAAAACACGGCTATCCACCGCGATATCGTGCCCGTCTATTTCTTAGTACCCGATATCGGACGTTTTGACGATATTTGGTCCTCTTACATCGTGGAACGTATTGCGTGGCACATGGGCGATTATGTGTCCTATGGTCAGCCGCTTGTTAAACAAATCCGCAACGACCATGACTATTGGGTGGATGCCTACGCCGAAGAAATGGGTACGAAAATGACAACCGATTTCTGCAACTGGTTACGCGAAATTAAACTCACGGGGAAAACATATCTTTCCTGCGGTATTGAGTTAATGGATAAACTCAAAAACTTAATTGATGCCTTGCCCAACGATAAATTGCCTTACAAAAACCGCGCATACGTCAATCAAGTGATTGACGGCCATAAAGTGTGGTTTGAAACTATGGCTAAAATGGGAGTGAAATAATGTACTTGGTGATAGGCGCAAGCGGGTTTTTGGGCCGCTATTGTATTAAAAATATCTTGGAAAAAACGTCCGACACGGTGGTTGCTACCTACTCGTCCTCCGTGCCGGAGTTTTCTCACCCGCGTGTACAATGGGTGCAAGCCGATGTGCGTAATGCCCAAGAAATAGACCGCTTAAATGCGTTCCTCGTGCCCGGCACAAAAGCTATCTATTTGGCCGCCTACCACCACCCCGATAAAGTGGAAGAAAACCCCACCTTGGCGTGGGATATCAACATCACCGCGCTTAGCTATGCGGTGAATCATTTATCCAACTTGTCCTGTTTTTATTACGCGTCCACCGATACCGTTTACGGCGAGGGGGAAAAAGATAAGCCGTTTACGGAAGAAAGCCCGCTATCCCCCGTCAACCGCTACGGCGCACATAAAGTGTTGGCGGAACAAATCACGCTCGCGCACGGGTTTAATGTGGTACGCTTTCCGTTTATTTTCGGGCCGAGTTTGGTGGAAGGCCGCCCGCATTTCTTTGATAAAATTAAACAAGCTCTTTCCGACGGGCGCAGCGTGGAAATGTTTGAAGATTCCTTCCGCTCCACGCTGAGTTTTAACCAATGCGCGGGTTTTTTGATAGACTTAATAGAGCGTTACGGCGCATGTGAAGAGCGGGTAATAAATATCGCCGCCGATACGCCGATGTCCAAGTACGATGCGGCCGTTGTGCTGGCTGAAAAATTCGGCTTGGATAAAACGCTTGTTAAACCGATTTCTATTAAAAATACAAACGCTATCTTTAAAGCCCGCCGCGCCGAAACGGCGGTGCTAAATAATAGTAAATTGAAAAAATTATTAAACCTAAAAGAAATTCACTTGGAGCTATAAAATGTTAATCAAATTTATTGAGCCGGACTTCCAATTTGCCGACGAGCGCGGCTCGCTCACCCAACTGGTGCACGACGGGTGGAAACAGGTTAATTACATTACCAGCGCGGCCGGAGCGGTGCGCGGAAACCACTTTCACAAAGAAAATAAAGAGGCCTTTTTTGTAGCGGAGGGGGCTTTTAAATTGGATGTGGAACACGCGCAAACCCACGAAAAAGAAACGTACCAGATCAAAAAGGGCGACTTCTTTGTGATTTATCCGCACGTGTTACATAGTTTTACCTATACCGCGCCGACGGTACTGATATCATTTTATGATAACGGCGTGGAACGCCCCGACGGCACAAAAGATATTTTTAAATAGCTGTAACGATAGTTTATTTTATAATTAAAAACCCCGCTTTATGCGGGGCTTTTTAATTTGCACTCGGCTAGGTCGTCGGCCACAAGTCGGCTCGTTGACCCTCGCCGCTCGCTTTTCGGCGGGAGTCCCCTGCGGTCGTTTTGCTGACGCAAAACGCCTCCGGGCCGGGCCTCGCGGTTTTTGCCTTTCGCGCACTCGCCTTCGGCGTACGCTCAAACAAAAACATCGCTCCGGCCTTTCGCCTCCCGACGCGGGCCAAGCAGTTGGCCCGCTCCGAGCATAAAATTTAAATTTCTCGGCGGTCGTCGCCTTCCGGTAAAATCTCTGACGAGATTTTCCTGCAGGCCGGGCTCGCGGTACTCGCCTTGCGGCGCGGTAAAGCACGCAGGGGGTGTGCTCTCGCGACAAATTAAAAAACCCCGCACAAGGCGGGGGGTTTAATTTGCACTCGGCTAGGTCGTCGGCCACAAGTCGGCTCGTTGACCCTCGCCGCTCGCGGCCCCGGCTCGCCATCCTCGCCTTTCGTTCGCGCGCTGCGCAAACTCAAACTCGGATATGGCTGCGCCTTTCGACTCCCGACGCGGGCCAAGCAGTTGGCCCGCTCCGAGCATAAAATTAAATTTCTCGGCGGTCGTCGCCTTCCGGTAAAATCTCTGACGAGATTTTCCTGCAGGCCGGGCTCGCGGTACTCGCCTTGCGGCGCGGTAAAGCACGCCCGACGCGGGCCAAGCAGTTGGCCCGCTCCGAGCATAAAATTTAAGCCCCCCAAAAAATTGGGGGGCTTAAATCTTGCGCTCGGCGGGAGTCGAACCCACATTTCCAGCTTCGGAGGCTGACGCTCTATCCATTGAACTACGAGCGCGTAAATCTATCTCTATTTTATCAAATTATCGGTTTAGCGTGGTAAGGCGTGTTAAATACTATCTGCCCGGGCCGTTTGTTTTCGCGGTAACCCAAGCGCAATCGCCACGAGTGCCCCTACTCCTAACAAATACGGATAATATAAATACCGCATAATATGCACGGGGGCTATGCCTGATAAACTGGCGGCCATGAGCAGTTGCGCACCGTACGGGATAATGCCTTGCACCACGCACGAGAAAATATCTAATAAACTGGCCGCTCGGTTGGGTGCAATATGAAATTTCTGCGCAATTTCTTTAGCAATCGGTCCGGCCATGATTAGCGCAATCGTATTGTTGGCGGTGCAGACGTTAGCAAAACTCACAACGGCTGCCAAACTCAGTTCCGCGCCTTTGCGGCTTTCAATACGGGCCGTTGCCTTTTGGATAATCCACGCAAGTGCGCCGTTATGACGCATTAGTTCCAGCGTGCCGCCCGCCAGTAGCGTAACAATAATCAGCTCTCCCATACCGTTAATGCCCGCACCGATAGCCGTCGTCCAACCCCATACGCTAAATGCTCCGGTCAGTAACCCAATCACGCCGCACAACAGCGTACCTCCCAGCAACACAACCATTACATTTGCACCCATTACTGCCGCGCAAAGTACCGCCAAATATGGCAACACGTGCCACCAATTGACGGCAGTATGAGTAAATAACCGGGCCGAGGTGCTACCCTCAAAAATATAAAGTATCGTGGTAACAAGGGCAAGCGGCATCACAATATGAAAATTCGTTTTGAACTTATCAGCCATTTTGCAACCTTGCGTGCGGGTAGCGACGATAGTTGTATCGGAAATGACGGATAAATTGTCGCCAAACATTGCTCCGCTGACAACCACCGCACTCATCAGTGCGGGGGATATTTGCGTTTGCGAAGCCAGGCCGGCGGCTACGGGTGTCAAGGCGACAATTGTGCCGACAGACGTTCCCACCGAAACCGAAATTACACACGCCGCTAAAAATAGCCCCGCCGCCAACATATTGCCCGGCACAATAGATAACGTGAGATTGACAGCCGCGTCTACCGCGCCCATGGCTTTGGCGGTTTGGGCAAATCCGCCCGCCAAAATGAAAATCATAACCATCAGCATAATGTTGGGGTTAGCCGCGCCTTTGCAAAATAATTCAATGCGCGCATGCAACGTGGATAATTTCGTTTGCCAAACAGCCACGACCGCGGCCAGCACAAACGCGACGGTAATGGGCATTTTGTAAAAATCGCCCGCCGCCAACGACACAGCCACATACGATACTAAAAATACAATTAACGGTAGTAACGCCCACGGGTTTTCTTGTTTCATGGAAATTATATTATAGCAGTTTGGTTTTTGCGGTTGTTGCACTGCAAAGCAACAATGCAAAAAGAGTGTGGCTACAAGTAAGTGAAAGTTGACGTCTTTATTTGCCTGCTCCCGGCAAGACCAACAAAAGCACCGTCAATGAAATTCCCTATTGCTAAAATATCGCATTAAAAGCAAACAGAGGTTCTAGGCCTCACGCCTGCCCCCGGCAAGGGCCTTTTCTGTATATATTTTTCTCTCGCTCGTCATCCCGCAGGGTTTCTATGCGGGATATAGCGAGAGAAAAATAAAAACTTGACATCGTTTTTTTTTTTGC
>NZ_CACVRB010000027.1:0-21142 GCF_902756455.1 Candidatus Avelusimicrobium caledoniensis
TCTCTTTCGTTGCAGCTCTTATAGGTTGGGTGTTAACCCAACATAAATAAGGAATTTTTTCTGTCAGGCGTAGCCTGACCTACATTTAATCGTCGGTAACAAATTGCCTATTGACTTTGTTTTTTTTTTTTGCTACATTTTATTTAATGAAACAGAGGAGGAGTATTTATGAAAGAAGAAAATGTAGTTTTGTCCTCGCCCCTTGCGGGAGAGGATGTCCGCAGGACAGGTGAGGGGTATATAAAGGAAAATACTTATTTAAACCCCCTCATCGGTTTTGAGTGCTATCGCACACAAAACCACTTCCCCCGCCAGGGTGGAAGCCAAACAACAAGTGGTTTCACGCTTATTGAATTATTAGTTGTTGTTCTTATCATTGGCATACTCGCGGCGGTGGCGTTGCCGCAGTATAAAATGGCGGTAGATAAAGCGCGGCTGAGCCGTATGATAACCATGGTGCAAAGCGTGGTCAAAGCCGAAGAAAGTTATTATTTAGCTAACAATGAATATACGACAGATTGGGATAGTTTGGCCGTTTCGTTTACGGGTACGCCGGTAGCCGGGCGTGGTGGAGCTATTTCGGTGCCGGGCGGTTGGATATTGGACTTAAATGTGAATCCTAAAGGCATGGTAGCCGAAGATGAAAAATTACCCGACATTGTATTGTATGCCTTTTATGTTCATGGGAACGAAAATCTACAGCAAGCACCTGCCGGGGGCGGTATAAGCTGCTATGCGAAACAAAGCAACACACATGCCAACAAGTTATGCAAAAATGTCACGCATAAAACAACGCGCGACAGCGCCTCCGGTACCGCGGGAAATTCGTACGATGTATACAAGTTTTAGCAGCAGGTTACTTCCCAATCAGTTTTAAAAATTCTTCTTCGCTAAGCAGGGGGATGTTTAATTCTTGTGCTTTGCGCAGTTTGCTGCCGGCGGCTTCGCCAACGACTACATAAGACGTTTTTTTAGATACCGTGCCGCTGGCTTTTCCGCCGTATTGCATGGCCAAGCGTTCGGCTTCGTCGCGCGTCATGGTTTTGAGTTCGCCCGTGAACACAAGCGTTTTTCCTTCCAACACATTGCCCGATCTTTCTTTTTCGGGTTGTGTGAAATTCAGCCCGATAGCGCGCAACTTTTCAATTTGCTCCAATGCTTTTTGGTCGTGGAAAAAATCGTAAATGCTTTGGGAAACTTTGTCGCCCACGTCGGGGATGTGTTGCAATTCTTCCAGTGTGGCGTTTTTCAAATTATCCAGTGTGCGGAAATGGTCGGCTAAAACTTCCGCCGTTTTCTCACCGACAAATGCGATCCCAAACGCAAATAATAATTTAGCCAGCGGACGCTTTTTGCTCGCTTCAATGGCGTCCAATAAATTTTGTGCTTTTTTATCTTTAAAGTTGGGCAGTTGCAACAAATGCAAGAAAGACAGTTGGTAAATATCGGCAAATTCCGTCAGAAAATTACGCTTGATCAGTTGCCGCACGACCACTTCCCCCAAGCCGTCAATATCCAATGCCTCGCGCGAAGCAAAGTGCACGAGCCGCGCGTGCAACTGCGCCGGACATGCCGGGTTAATGCAGTAATATCCCACTTCGTCTTGTTCTTTATACACAGGCGCACCGCACGAGGGGCAAACGGTGGGAGGCATTACTTCTTGCGTGCCGATGTGTTCTACCACTTTAACCACTTTTGGGATCACTTCCCCGGCGCGTTCAATAATCACGCGGTCTTTTTCGCGCACGCCCAAGCGTTTAATTTCATCAAAATTGTGCAACGTAGCGTTAGCAATCATCACGCCCGCACACGGCACGGGGGTTAATTGTGCTACGGGCGTAATAATGCCCGTGCGTCCGACGGAAAAAATAATGTTTTCTACCGTAGTTGTGGCTTGCGGTGCGGGATATTTAAACGCCATAGCCCAACGCGGGCAACGCGTGGTAGAACCCAAAATTTGTTGGTCTTGGAAATCGTTTACTTTTACCACCAGCCCGTCTACATCAAACGGCAAGTTGTGGCGTGAGTCGGCGAACTGGTTATAAAAGCGGATCACATCTGAAATTTGCGTAACTTTGGTGCGCACCGGGCAGACGGAAAAACCCCACGCGCGGCACAAATCAATAAACGCGCTAAAGCTGTTTGCGGCGATGTTGCCCACTCCAAACGAGTGGGCAAAAAACTTCAGCGGACGCCGGGCGGATAAAGAGGAATCTTTTTGCCGCAAAGACCCCGCCGCGGCGTTACGGGTGTTGGCAAAGATGTTATTGCCGGCAATTTCCTGTTCGGCATTTAAAATAGCTAAATCTTTTTTTTCTAAATATACTTCGCCGCGTATTTCCAACGTGCCTTGCGGTGCATTTACCAAGGTGTGCGGGATGTTTTTAATTGTCAGCACGTTGGCGGTGATATCTTCGCCCACTTTGCCGTCGCCGCGGCTGGCGGCTTGCACGAGCGTGCCGTTTTCGTATGTAAGCGAACACGATACGCCGTCTATTTTCCCTTCCACAACCATTTCAAAATTATCGCGGCCTAAAATTTTTACGGCGCGCTCGTGCCAGTCGCGAATTTCATCTGCGTTATATGAGTTATCCAGCGACATCATCGGCACTCTATGCACTACTTCGCTAAACGCGCGCGACGCTTGACCTCCCACTTTTTGCGTGGGCGAATCGGGCGTGATAAATTGCGGGTACTGTTTTTCTAATTCTTGCAGACGGCGGAAAAGCTCGTCGTATTGGGTGTCGGACAAGACGGGGTTGTCCTGGTTATAGTATAAATCACTATGAAAACGAATTTGTTTTCGCAGCTGTTCAATCTCGTCTTTGGGCTGCATATCTATTTCCGTTCTTTTTTAAGTTGATCTAAAAGGCCGTTAATAAATTTGCTGGAATTTTCGGTAGAGTATTTTTTGGCGAGTTCAATGGCTTCGTCAATAACGGCAGGAATGGGGGTACGCTCCGGGCTGAAGACCATTTCATATGTAGCCATGCGCAAAATGGAGCGGTCCACCGCGGACATGCGCGATACCGTCCAATTTTTGGCGTACGAGGACACCATTTTGTCAATTTCCGATTGGTGCTTTTGCGTTCCGCGGACGAGGTCGTTGCAAAAATCATACACGTCGCCCAGTTCTTTTTTAAACGTGTCGGTATAATCTGCCAAAACATCTTCTTGCGCCGATTTCAAACTGTCGGCGTAATAAAGCGATTGTAAAGCGCATTCCCGGGCGATTCTTCTGCTTGTCATAATTCCTCTTACCGTTAGAAGATACCTTATTCTAGCAAATTTGAGTGCAGGGCGCACCCCCTCGCCGGTGATCGCCGCACGAGCAGAAGGCCTAGGACCGCTGTATGCATTTGTGTGGATGTTTTTGAATATGGAATTTCATAGACGGTGCTGTGAAAATGTAGGTTAGGCTTTGCCTGACGGGGTTTGACGATTTTGTTGTCAGGCTTACACCTGACCTATAATTCTCTTTCGTTGCAGCTCTTATAGGTTGGGTGTTAACCCAACATAAAGGTGTTAACCCAACATAAATAAGGAATTTTTTCTGTCAGGCGTAGCCTGACCTACATTTAATCGTCGGCCACTAACAAAGCAACATAGCAAAAACAGTGTGGCTACAAGTAAGTGGAAGTTGACTCCCAAAATGCCTGGGCCCGGCAAGGGCCTTGACATCGTTTTTTTTTTTGCTACATTTTATTTAATGAAACAGAGGAGGTTGTATGAAAAACAAACAAGCGTTTACACTTATTGAGCTGTTAGTTGTTGTTCTGATCATTGGTATTTTAGCGGCGGTGGCGTTGCCGCAATATCAAAAAGCTGTTACAAAATCTAAAGTGGCTTCGGTCATGCCTTTGTTTCGTGCTGTTGCCAACGCCGAGGAAACATATTATTTGGCCAATAACCAATATACAAATTCATACGAAGAATTGGCGATCGCTCTTCCCGCCGGCACAACGGTATCCGGTACAAAAGCGACCTTGCCCAACGGCACGAAAATAATTTTACAAACCAGCGGATATATGTCTACTTCTATCAATGAAGACAAAGAAAAGGGTGCGATACAACTAAATTATTGGTTTGCTCATGGAATAGGGAAAAACCACTCTCCTTTTGAATGTTTTGCCGCTGTGGCTGACGAAACGGGAATATCTATTTGTAAAAGTTTTAGCAACAAAGAGCCCTCCTCCGGGAATTGTGCGGCCCGCGGTGAAGCGGAACCTTGTAAAGGATATGCCATGTATTAAATTTTTATCACATACAAAAAACCGGGGAACAAATTTTGTTCCCCGGTTTTAATTTCCCCGAACAGTTTTTATTTGTCTACTACTTCGGCTTCTACGACGTCGTCCTTGCCGCCGTTGGTGTTGGCTTGCGCTTGTTCGGCGCCCGGTTGGGCTCCGGCTTGCGCACCTTGGGCCTGTTGTTTGGCTTGTGCGTCTTTATACATCGCTTCGCCCAACTTTTGGCCGGCTTGCAAAGCCGCGTCGGTAGCCGATTTAATGCGGGCTACGTCATCGCCTTTGAGCGCGTCGCGCAAGTCACTAAGCGCTTGGTCAATCTTGCCGCGTTCTTCTTGGCTGACTTTGTCGCCGTAATCTTTCAGTGCTTTTTCGGTTTGATACAAAACGCCGTCGCCTTGGTTTTTGGCTTCAATTACTTCTTTGTGTTTTTTATCTTCTTCGGCGAATTTTTCGGCATCTTTTACAAACTTTTCTACTTCGGTGTCGCTTAATTTGTTGGGCGAGCTGATCGTAATGTGTTGCTCTTTGTTGGTACCCAAGTCTTTAGCGGACACGTTCAAAATACCGTTGGCGTCAATATCAAACGTCACTTCAATTTGCGGCACGCCGCGCGGAGCGGGCGGGATGCCGTCTAAGTCAAATTTGCCAAGCGGCACGTTGTCTTTAGCCATGGGGCGTTCACCTTGCAAGACGTTAATGGTTACGGCCGGTTGGTTATCAGACGCGGTGGAGAAAATTTGCGTTTTCTTTACCGGGATCGTGGTGTTGCGTTCAATGAGGCGTGTGCACACACCACCCAAGGTTTCCAACCCGAGCGACAACGGCGTAACGTCTAACAAAAGCACGTCTTTTACTTCGCCCGTTAAAATACCGGCTTGTACCGCCGCGCCGATCGCCACGCACTCCATCGGATCAATGCCGCGTTCAATCTTTTTGCCGACGAGGTCTTCCACGTATTTTTGCACAATCGGCATACGAGTCGGACCGCCGACCAAAATAATGCGGTCAATTTGGCTGGCGGATAATTTAGCATCCGAGAGCGCTTGATTGACAGATTTGCCGCAGCGTTTGACGATATCGTCTACCAAGCTTTCCAGTTTGGCACGGGAAAGTTTTAACTCCAAGTGTTTCGGGCCGTCGGCTCCGGCAGAGATAAACGGCAAGTTGATGTCCGTTTCCATGGTGGAAGACAATTCAATTTTGGCTTTTTCCGCCGCGTCTTTTAAGCGTTGGGCCGCTTGTTTGTCTTTAGACAAATCAATACCGGTTTGTTTGCGGAATTCATCTACCATCCAGTTGATGACGGCGTTATCCATATCCGTACCGCCCAGTTGGGTGTCTCCGGAAGTAGCGAGCACATCAAACGTACCTTCCGCGCCCATTTCCATAATGGTTACATCCAGCGTTCCGCCTCCGAGGTCAAATACTAAAATTTTTTGTTCTTTACCGGCTTTATCAATACCGAAGGCCAGCGCGGCCGCCGTCGGCTCGTTGACCAAGCGTACCACTTCCAAGCCCGCGATGCGGCCCGCGTCTTTGGTGGCCTGGCGTTGGTTGTCGTTAAAGTACGCCGGCACGGTGATGACGGCTTTTTCCACTTTTTCACCTAAAAACGCTTCGGCATCTTTTTTTACTTTCTGCAAGACGAAAGCCGAAAGTTGTTGCGGCGTAAATTCTTGTCCGCGCAAGTTATATTTATAGTTTTCCCCCATTTTGCGTTTGAAAGCGGTTACGGTGCCTTCCGGGTTGGCAATCGCTTGACGGCGGGCCGGTTCACCGACGAGCCGTTGGCCGTCTTTGGTAAACGCCACATAAGACGGAAACGCTTTTCCGCCGATAGAGCTACCTTCCGCAGACGGAATAATCGTCCCTCTGCCGCCTTCCATAACGGCAGCTGCCGTGTTGGAAGTTCCTAAGTCAATACCAATAATTTTAGCCATAAGTTTATCTCCTTTTAGTTAAATTTCTGCGGGTTTATCCGCGTGAAAATCTATTTTTCGTTGTGTTGTCCGACAATGACCCGCGCCGGGCGCAAGACTTTGCCGTCTAGCATAAACCCCATTTGTACTTCTTGTAACACAAGTCCGTCTTGTTTTTCGTCTGCCGGGATCATCGCCACTACTTCTTGCGTGGCGGGATCGTACGGCTTGTTTAAGACGTCCATTTTTTCAATGCCTTCCGAGCGGAACGCCTTTTGCATTTCCGTTAAAAGCAGTTGTATCCCGCTTACTACATTTTTTAACTCATTGGGCGCCTTTTTCAAAGCGTCATTTTTATTTAGTTCTTCGTTTTGCTTGAGTAAAATTTCGTAAGACGGCAACAACTTTTCGGCCAGTTCTTTCTTACCGTATGATAAGAAGGCGGCCTTTTCTCGTTCGGTGCGTTTGCGGAAGTTTTCAAAGTCCGCGCTTAGACGCACAAATTGTTCGTAATAATCCGGCTTGGTTTCCTGGGCAGGAGTTTCTTCCGGTTCGGTTATTTCCGGCGTTTCCTGTTCGGTTTGTTCCAATTCTTCGCCGGTTTCTTCTGTATGTTTATGATGGTGCTTACTCATAATCTTCCCCTTTTTCGGTGGGCGGTAAGGCCGTCCAGTTTTGCAACGAGCTCTCTAATAAACTTCCGATAAAGTGTACTAAAGACATCACCCGCGTATATTCCATATGTTTCGGCCCGATGATACCGAGCATCCCCACCGTTTTATCCCCCACTTTGCACGCGGTAGAAACGATACTTAAGTTTTTCAGTTCTTTGAGTTCATTTTCACTACCGATGCTGACATTTAGTTTTTGGTTGGATTTCTCCATCCCCGTCATTTTCTCACTTAATAAGCTTGAGAAACGCTCGCGCTCTTCCACAAAGCGCATCATTTGTTTTAAATCTTCAAAATCATCTTCGGAGGTATTTTCTAATAATTGCCCAAAACCCTCTACATACAATTCATTATCTGTTTGCGGGCGCTCCATATCTTTTAATACTTGCGTGGCGAGGTCTGCCATGCCGGCAATTTCCTGGTGGCCCGAGTGAACGTGTTGCCACAAAATGCGGCGCGCTTGGGCAAGCGTAAGGCCTTCAATTTCTTCGTTAATAAAACGGCTCAGCACACGCAGTCGCGCCGGGTTGATAGCGTATCCGGTGCGTACCGGCCAATGGCGCACTGCGCCCGACTCTGTTACCAAAACCGCAAGCACCGCGCCCGGGGCAAGCGGGATAAAATCAAGCCGTTGCACGCGTTGCTCTTGCACGTTAGACGTATATACAAACCCGGCCGCGCCCGATAACATCGCCAGCAAGCGCGAAGTCTGCACCATCATATTATCCACTTCATTTACGCGCGAATCATACGCTTCTTCAATGCGTTCACGTTCTTTGGCGGCCATTTTTTGCACGTTTGCCAAATAGTCCACGTAATAGCGGTACGCTTTATCCGTCGGGATACGTCCGCCGGATGTATGCGGCTGATAGAGGTATCCTTCTTCTTCCAACTCCGCCATAATGTTGCGGATCGTGGCACTGGAAACATCGGGGAGCGCTTCGGATGCGATCATTTGCGAGCCGACCGGACGGCGGGTTTCCACGTATTGTTGGACAACCCACCGCAAAATTTTTTCTTTACGCGATTTAGCTACTTCCGGTTTTAAAATTCTCATAGGGGATACCTTCGTGTTGAGCGCCTATTATTTTAGCACTCACATTTAGTCACTGCTAATATTATAAGTAATAATTTTATTTTTGTCAACCCTCTTTTTTGAGTGCTAATTTTGAATTATAAAAAACCCCGCCTTTTAGGCGGGGAAAATTTCGTTTTTATGGTAAAGTGTAAGAGCGTGAAGTGCTGGCTTCACTAGAAAGAGTCCCTTTTATTATTTTTTCACAATAGTCACCCGCAGATAAATTAAAACAATACTCCTCCCTGCAAGCGGTAATGCGTTCGTTGCATACAATTTGTTTTTTTGCAGTATGTGAACTGTTGTCAAAGTAAATTACAAATCCGGCTCCTTTATATTTACCGGTTAAACGATGGATACGAATATCTTGAGCAGTAGACCCGCCTTGCCCGATATTTTCAATTTGCAACGACCATTCACCATTAGATTTTGTGTCGGTAATTGCGCTGTCGGAATAGTCTAAAAATTTTGTCGTTCCGGTCCAACTGGTTAAATCTACCGCTAATTCGTCAAAAGTAGTAGCCCATTCTCCGCTGGCTAAATGGTGCGCCTCGTATGCTTGTCCAAGAGATTTAAGCAGTGTAAGTGCTTGTGTGGCTTTACTGCGCTCTACCGCTTTTTGGTATTGCGGCAACGCCACCGCGGCCAAAATACCGATAATGAGAACGACGACCAAAAGTTCAATTAACGTAAATGCTTGTTTGTTTTTCATATTTTGTTGCTCCTTTGTCATTTTTTAACGTCTCTTTATTATCGTTTTTTTTTTTGATTTGTCAACCCCCTTGCCGGGGGCAGGCATTTTGGGAGCTAACTTTTACTTACTTGTAGCCACACTATTTTTGCACTGTTGCTTTGCAATGCAACAACTTCCTCGCTGGGCCGGGTAGAGCGGCCTTGGACCGCTGTTTGCTTTTAATGTTATCTTTTGCAAAGGGGGACTTCGTGTTATTCTGCAGCCGATGTTTGCCGATACAGAACAATAAAAAACCCCGCCTTTTAGACGGGGAAAGCAATTTTACGGTGAAGAAGATTTTTATCTTTTTAAAACGCAGGAAATAATTTGCTCGGCTTGGCGGTCCATTTCCGCGCGGTCTTTGGGGGAGTGGTCGTCCATGCCCGATAAGTGTAGCGCCCCGTGTGTAACGTACATCATCATTTCTTGCAAAATCGTGTGGTTAAATTTCTTCGCATTTTTGCGCGCAACTTGGTAACACACAAAAATATCGCCAAATGCCCACATCTCGCCGGGAGGCAACACGGGCGGACGCGCGTTGTTAAACGAAATTACATCTGTTACGTAGTGGTGTCCTAAAAATTCTTTATTCACGCGCAGAATTTCTTTTTCACTTACAAAAATTACGTTGACTTCTATATTTTGCCGCGAAAATTGCTTGAGTCCTTTGGCAAGGGCCGCTTTAAATAAACCCGTGCGGTGTAAATAGCGCGGAACATCGGTGTTATAAAAAATATGTGCAATCATAAAAAATGCGCCGCAGATTTTGCGGCGCAAGCAACCCTGTAATTAGAATTTGCTTTTTCCGCGCGGGATTACTACAATCCCGGACGGGTCAATATAGTATTTTTGTGCGTCCGCGTCCAAATTATGTCCGATCGTTTGGCGCGCGGCAACGGTATTAAAACGGTCCATAATTACTTTTTTAAGTTTGGCTCCGGCTTTAATTTCGCAATTATCCATAATGACGCAATCTTCAATTTCAGCTCCCTCGCCGATAAATACACTATCGCTGATGACCGAGTGCTTTACCTTGGCTTTGGGATGAATAATGCACCCGTCGCCGATCATAGCGTTGGTTACCGTTCCGCCTAAAAATTTAGTAGGCGGTACACGGTTTAACGTAGTGCTGATCGGCCATGCGGGGTTGTTTAAATCTAATTTCGGTTTCGGCCCCAGTAAGTCCATGTGCGTTTGCCAGAACGATTCTATCGTGCCCACATCGCGCCAATAACCTTGTTCTTCGTATGATTTGGCCCCGGGCAACGTTTGGCTTTGAAAGTTATACGCAAACGTGCGGTGGTCGTGTAAGATTTTAGGTAAAATATGTTTGCCGAAATCTAACGCGGGCACATCGCAAAAGCGTTTTTGCAATACTTGCAACAAAACGTCTGCATTAAAAATGTAGTTGCCCATAGACGCGTAAGCTTGTTTGGGGTGGCCCGGAATCGGTTTGGGGTGAGCGGGTTTTTCGTCAAACTGGATGATGCGGCTTTGCCCGTCTACACCCAGCACACCAAAAGCACTGGCCGCTTCTATCGGCACGGTGTTGGCGGCCACCGTCACGTCGGCTTTGTTTTTAAGGTGAAAATCAATCATCTGCCGTACGTCCATACGGTAGATATGGTCCGCCCCGAAAATAGCTACCAAATCGGGGGCGAAATCTTTTACTAAGTTGATGTTTTGGCGCACGGAATCAGCCGTGCCGCGGTACCAAATTTCCCCCAAGCGCATTTGCGGCGGAACGCAGGTTAAAAAGTGGTCCGGCATAATACCTTCCGAACGCCATGTAGTGCGTAAATATTCAATCAAACTTTGTGATAAATACTGCACCAACACGTATGATGAAAAAATGCCGGAATTGACAAAGTTGGACAACACAAAATCTACAATACGGTACTTCCCGCCGAACGGCACAGACGGTTTAGAGCGGTCTTTTGTCAGCGGATAGAGGCGTTCGCCTTTTCCGCCGGCCATAATCATACCTAAAATGCGCATACGGTTCCCCTTTTAACTAATGTTTATTCGGAGCCCAACGGCAGGTGGCGTTGCAATTCTTCAAATGCTTCCCACGACCACGGCATTTTTTCCGCGACGATTTTGGCAATTTCGTCTGCATAGACGCGGATTTCCTGTTGGGCGTGTTTATCGGTGCGTAAGCATAAGAAATTAAACAAGCTTCTGGCGTTGACACTCCAGTAAAATTGGGTATATTGGCACACCGGGAGAACTCCGCGGGCCATTTCGCGCGATACGCCGGCTTCCAACAGTTTGTGGTAAGCGGCGTAAGACGCTTCTACACTTTCTTCGTAAATTTTGCGTAATTTTTCGTTATCTAATGACGAGTCCGCCACAGAGCCCTGTTTGTTTTTGGTGTCCTGTCCGCGGAAAGTGGTGGGAATATAAAATTCGTCTTTTACTTCGGTATAGCGCGCGCTGACTTCGTTGTACGAGCCCCAGCGGTGGCGCATCCATTGGCGGGCCACATAGATCGGACAGCAGATATGAAATTGGAAATAACAATGTTCAAACGGCGTATGGTGCGCATGTTGCATTAAGTATTTAATTAAGCGTTTGTCTTGTTCTTCACCTTTGGAAACCGCCCCAAACGAAACGCGGGCCGCTTGGACGGCGCGGTCATCGCCGCCCATAAAGTCCACCAGGCGGACGAATCCTTTATCTAATACATTGATTTTCTCAGTAGATTGCATGGGAAAACTCCTACACTAATTTAAAATTTCTATGACGGAACTTTGACCGTCCGGTAATACTTCGGCACTCAGTACAGCCGCGTTGGAGCACGCGGTGTCATACACAAAACCGTCTAAAGAAACGGTGTCCGTTTTGGATAAACGGCCTTTCTCAAACGATAGAAAATGAATCTTTCCGCTTTCATATTGGCCAAACGTACTGGATAGTAACCCGAATTTCGCCGTATTTTCTACCACGGCCGCTTGGATGCGACCTTGCGTGTTGACCACTTGCAAAGACGGATAAAATTTCACAATCTCCTGTTTATATTTTACACGATTTGGAGAGCCAACGGAAAATTCTTTAAATTCCGTTGATTTGCCGTTGGGCAGTTCCAATTTAATACGCCCAACGGAAGTGGTGTAAATCAAATATTCTTCGCCGTTTTGCCCGGCAGGAAACAAGTTTATACCTTCTATCCAGTTGCGTTGGGTGGCCAGCGATTTATCGGCGGCGGTAAATTTGCCGTCCTGGTAGATTAAATTGCGTGCGTTGCCCGGGCGCGTGCCGGAGATAAACGGCCGTTGCAACCATAACGTTTTATGGTCGCCGCAACCCGTTTCTTTTACAAAATAAGGCAGCGTGTCTAACGTGGTCCATTGGCCGTTTTCATACGCTAAAATCAGCGTAGAGATGCGGGCTAAATGTTCGTCATAAATAGATACAAAAATTTCTGCCGTGTCTTTTTGGCGTAGTGGCATGGCGGAGATGGTCAGCGGCGTTTTCCCCGATGGGAGTTGATAGGAGGCCGCCTCTTCTAATTGTTCGCCTTTGCGGTTCCACACGGTAACTTGGCCTTTGCCGGAAAGCGTGACAATGTTGTCGTCTTTCGCCCCGGTAACATTGCCTGAAGAAATACTTACAATTTCTTGCGCCACCGGTTCGTACGTGATTTTTTTATGCAGCGAAACGGGCGCAGCAGCTTGTGCCGTTACTGCGGGAGTAGCGGGTGCGACGGGCGCACTTTCTATGAGGGCTTCTTGGCCGATTTCAATGTCGGCTTGCGAAGAGATCTTACCAACGGCATAGAGCGGTTGCACTTCGGTAATAACACCCTCGGGCGAGTAATTGTTAATGATTCCCAATTCTTTACCTGTTTTGGGGTTGGTGAGTTTTTCAGACGATAAAATAACTTTAAATGTATCGCCTTTTTGAACGGCTTTTTTGACGGTAGAAGTATCCAAATAAATTTGGTTGTTTTGTACACGTACGACCGTCACTTGCGCCAGCGCAACTAACGGCAGGGAAAGAAAGAAAGTCAAAAGTAGAGTTCTTATTTTCATATAATATGGTATAGCATTTTTCTAAGGGAGTGACAATGAAAAATTTATTTGATGATTTGGTGGAAACTTTTGCCATACTGCGCGGACCGAACGGTTGCCCGTGGGATAAAAAGCAAACGCACGAGAGTTTAATTAAGAATATGCGCGAAGAAAGCGAGGAGTTTATCGCCGCTGTTGAAAAAAAAGACGCTGACAACATGAAGGAAGAATTGGGCGATGTATTGTTGCAAGTGTTGCTTCACGCGCAGATTGCCAAAGAAGAGGGGCTTTTTACAATTGATGATGTGATGCAAGGTTTATACGATAAACTCCACCGCCGTCACCCGCACGTGTTTGGCGATCATGCCAAAGCCACGTCGCCCGAAGAGGCCCTTGCCGTGTGGAAAGAAATGAAGAAAAAAGAAAAAGGGAAATAAAAACGCAAAAAAATTTAAAAAACGGCAGACATTTTTTGTCTGCCGTTTGTGTTTAATCGTTCCAGCAGTAATAAGTGGCACCCGCGCCTTCGTTTCCTGTACTTAAACCCGATTCTTGTTTGCAAACCTTCCGGGGCAAATCTTCCCCGTTGGTGTCGCAACATTGTTTGCCGTTTGTGTTTTGACCGTAGCCGATTTGGTTTTTTCCGGTATACATACACCTTGTGTATCCGTTCTGATGAAAGCAAAAGCGGTTTCCTCCGAAATAATATATTTTAACGTCCCCGTTGGGGCCGGAATTTGTCTGCAACGTATACGAAATTCCAATACTTAATTCATCAAAATCGGTAGTGTATTTTCCGTTAGCCAGATAATATGCTTTTTCTGCATCCGTGATAGCACGCACGAGCGGTTTTAACGAAGCATAGCGGCTTTTGAGAACCGCTTTTTGATATTGCGGGAGCGCGACCGCCGCCAATATACCAATGATAAGCAAAACAACTAAAAGTTCAATGAGCGTAAAGCCGTTGTTGCTATTCACATAAAAAGGTCTGTCATGCCGGAAATCTGTAATCCGGCATCTTCGTATTTTTGTTTCTGCCTGTTGGTTTAACGAGCGAAGGGAAAGCCGAAGATCCCGTGCAGAGGCCTCACGGGATGACAAACTTATTTTATTGTTTTTCATATTGTTTGCTCCTTAATAATAATTGTCATTCCAAACTTGATTTGGAATCTCACCGCTTTCTAAAATAGCAACAAGGTGAGATCCTGAATCAAGTTCAGGATGACATTTTATTTATTGTTTTTTTCCGTCCCTGTATTATCGTTTTTTTTTTTGATTTGTCAAGCCCCCTTGCCCGGGGTACTCGCCGTACGGACCAAGCGACCTAGGACCGCCTAGGGTGTATGATGTTATCTTCTGCAAGGGGGGTTTGTGTTAGTCTGCAATGTCCCCTTGTCGGGGTGCAACTTACAACAGCTGTTCCCCTAAAAAAAGCTACAATATCCGTATGCCACAGTATTTTGCGGATATCAAAGAAACCGAATTTTTCTTGTTAGACGACGAGGCCCACCACGCCGCCGTCGTCCAACGCCACAAAGAGGGCGACACGATCCTTGTGTTTGACGGCACGGGCCGCCAATACGACGGACGCATTGATAAAATACAAAAAAAATTCGTGCGCGGCACGCTCCTTAAAAAGCGCGAGGTGCGCCGCGTTCCGCTAGAAATTACGCTTTGTTTTGTGCCTAATTCGCGTGTGGGGTTGGAAGAAGTATTAGATAAATGCACGCAGTTGGGCGTATCTTATTTTCAGCCGATTTCCTCGGCGCGTAGCGAGTATGACGTTTTCAAAAAATGGGAAGAAAAACAAGTCCGCTGGCAACAAATTATGCTCTCTGCCTGCAAACAATGTAACACGCCTTTTTTACCTAAACTGTTAAAACCCGCGCCGTTTGCACACGTAATTACCGACAAAAAAACGCCCTCGTTAATTGCGTACGAGGCCGAACAAACCCACACGCTTTCGTGGGGACTCACACAACTCGGCTCGCCTAAAAATGTGCGCGTATTTATCGGCCCGGCGGGCGGTTGGACAGAAGATGAAATTTCGCTTGCCGCCGCACACCACACGCCGGCGGTCACGTTAGGCGTAAACATTTTGCGGGCCGAAACGGCGTGTATCGCCGCGTGTGCCAAATTGTTATGACGACATTTTTTATTAAAACGTTCGGGTGCCGCGTCAACCAAGTGGAAAGCCAAGCTTTGTTGGAAGATTTTTTGCGCCACGGTTTTACGCCCGCCGAAAAATTTGAAAATGCCGATGTTTGTTTGTTAAATACGTGCACCGTTACCCACGAGGCCGATAAAGATGTGGAAAAGTTAATCCGCCAGATCTTGCGCCGCAACCCGTCAGCGCGGCTCGTGCTGACGGGTTGTTATGCGGCGGCGCACGCCGCGCATATCCGGGAAGTTTTCCCGTCGGCGCAAATAGTAGGGAAGTACGATTTGGGCCGCGCGCTTTTTAACGAAGAAGATGTTTGTTGGACGGTGTCGGGCCACGAGGGGCACAGCCGCGCGTTTATTAAAATTCAAGATGGGTGCGACTGTTTTTGCTCGTATTGCATTGTGCCGTTTGCGCGCAACGTAAAACGTTCCAAACCTTTGCAAGACGTACTCAAAGAAATACAAAATCTCGTGCAAAACGGATTTGCCGAAATTGTGCTTACGGGCATTAACATCGGCAATTACAACTGCCCAAAAACGGGAGCCGATTTGGCCGCACTTTGCGCGGAAATAGCCAAAATGCCGGGCGATTTTCGCGTGCGGTTTTCGTCCATAGAACTGCAAACGGTAACGGACGGCATTATTCAAACGATGAAAGATTTTCCCGCGCGCTTTTGTAATTATTTGCACTTACCCTTACAGGCCGGGAGCGACCCGGTATTACAAGCGATGAATCGCCATTATGATACGGCGCAGTACGCCGCGCGCGTGGCGGACTTGCGCAAAAACGTGCCCGGTATCGGTATCTTTGCGGACGTTATTGCCGGATTTCCCACGGAAACGGAAGAAAATTTTGAAGAAACGGTAAATTTTATTCGCACGCAAAAATTGGCGGGCTTGCACGTATTTAGTTATTCGCCGCGCCCCGGCACGAAAGCGGCCGGACTGGCGCAACTGCCGGCGGAAGAAATCAAACGCCGGGCGGAAGTTTTGCGCGCATTGGATAAAGAACTGCGCGGAAATTTTGCCGACTCTTTAGTAGGCACGGAGCAAATCGTATTTATAGAAGAACACAAAGAAGGCCAAACGCGCGGTATTACGTCCAACTTCCAAACCGTTTTAATAGAAAATGCCCCGCAAAATTTACACGGGCTCGTGCGCGTGAAAATTGTCCGTGCACAAAACAATTTGTGCTATGGGGCTTTGTAACAACACTAAAATCTGATTTATTGTTGTACTGTTTTGCAGAATTTAGTTCCAAAATCAGTTTTTCCGATACATTCCGTTTGGTCAGGTTTGGCTGAATGAGTTTGCCAAACACGGTATTCAAAATCATAATTTGCTTGGCAATTATTCCACGTATTATTTTTCCCCGGGCAATAAAGCGCCCGGCTATAATTGGCGTTGTTATTGTACGAGGTCGTTGCCAAAACATCCAGGTTAAAATAATTGTCACCGCATCTCATGGCAGTAGCATCCGGTGTATAAGTAACCGTGCAATTGTTGTCTATATCTAGCTCTATATTAGTAAGACTATAAGCATAATCGCCGTTTGCCATATAATACATTTCTTCCGCATTTTTTAAGGCAAACAACATGGGTTTGATGGACGCTAACCGGCTTTTGGCAACGGCTATTTTATATTGTGGCAAGGCCACCGCCGCTAAAATACCGATGATGAGTACAACGACTAATAATTCAATGAGTGTAAAACCGCCCGCCCCGTTCGTCATCCCGGAAATTTGTAATCCGGGATATAACGGGGCGTTAACATAACCCACCACTATATCCCGCATAGAAACACTGCGGGATGACGAGTGGTGGGTTATGCGTGATGACAAATTTATTTTATTGTTTTTCATGTTGTTTGCTCCTTTGTTTTTTCCGTCCCTTTATTATCGTTTTTTTTTTTGATTTTTCAAGCCCTTTGCCAAGTAGGATGACTTCGCCTCTCTCTCATCCCTCGCCCCTTGCGGGAGAGGGTGGCCGGAGGCCGGGTGAGGGGTAATAATACGGGTTGCAGTACTGTGGGCAATTTGTTATAATATTTCTATAATTTTTAGGCAAGAGTTAAACAAAATGGTAGCCCAAAAAAAATTGTGTATCCTTATTCTCGCGGCCGGTAAAGGCACGCGCATGAAGTCCCCTCTCCCCAAACCGCTCCACACGGTGTGCGGGTTCCCTATTATTTCGTATATTTTAAAAGCCGCCCAAGAGTTAAACCCGGCGGCTATCGGCATTGTAGTAGGGCACGGTGCCGAGCAAGTTATTGATACGGTAAAAAAAGGATTGCCCGCTTGGAACATCACCGCCCCGGTGGAATTTGTACCGCAGGTAGATTTATCCGGGTCCGGCTCGGCTGTTAAAGCGGCGCTTTCTTTTATGAAACGGTTTGAGGATATCCTTATTTTAAATGGGGATGTACCGCTGTTGCGTGCCGAAACACTGCGTAAAATGGTGGACGCTTTTGAAAACCAACGGGCCGCCGCTATGGTCGTAAGCGTAACGGTGCCAAATCCGCACGGATATGGGCGCATCGTGCGCAATACACAGGGCGTGTTTGAAAGCATTGTGGAAGAATCGGACGCAGATGCTAAAACCAAAACCATTACCGAAATTAACAGCGGGATGTATGTATTTAAATCTTCTTTCTTACAAGAATCACTCAACCGCTTGACCCCGCAAGGTCCCAAACGCGAATACTATTTAACCGATACCCTTTCTTTAATCAAACAAATGAATCAGCCGGTATGTGTTTTTTGTGCGCCGGACTATACCGAGGCGTTGGGCGTAAACAGCAAAGCCCAACTGGCCGAGGCCGGGCAAATTTTATACGCCCGCGCCGCTACGCGCCTGATGGACGAGGGCGTAACCCTTATTAACCCGCAGGAAATTTATATTGACGCGCAAGCCCAAGTCGGTACGGATACCGTGATTTATCCGAACACGTACCTTATGGGAAACACAAAAATCGGCAAAAACTGCGTGATTGAAAGCGGCGTATATATTAAGGACTCTACCATTGGCGATAACGTAACAATTAAAATGGGTACGTACATTGAAGAATCTGTTGTGGAAGAAACTTGCCAATTGGGGCCGTACGCGCATTTGCGCCCGCAAACGGTACTTAAAAAGGGTGCTAAAGTAGGCAATTTCAGCGAAGTTAAAAAGTCCGTCATCGGGGAAAATTCCAAGGTCAATCACCTCAGTTACATCGGAGACACCCAAATGGGGGCCGGTGTCAATGTGGGAGCCGGAACGATTACCTGTAACTACGACGGTAAAAATAAACATCAAACTATCATTGAAGACCACGTATTTGTGGGCTCTAACGTCAATTTTGTAGCACCGGTAACGGTGCACGAATATGCAAAAATCGGTGCGGGGTCAACCATAACCAAAGAGATACCGGCTAAGTCGCTCGGTATCGCCCGGGCGCGCCAAGTCGTACTGGAAAACAAAGGGGTCAAAAATGACTAAAAGTGTAAACGGTGATTTGCGTATTTTCTCCGGCAATGCTAATATCGCGCTTGCCCAAAAAATTTGCGAACACTTGAATATGGACTTGGGCAAACTGCGTGTAGAACGGTTTGCAGACGGCGAAATTGATGTGCAAATTTTGGAAAGCGTCCGCGCACATGATTGCTATATCGTACAGCCGACGTGTCCCCCCGTCAATGAAAATTTGATGGAACTGCTCATTATGATTGACGCATTTAAGCGCGCCAGTGCGGGCAAAATTACAGCGGTTATCCCGTATTTTGGTTATGCGCGTGCGGACCGCAAATCGTCCCCGCGTGTGCCGATAACGGCTAAGCTGGCTTGTAACTTAATTGCCGAAGCCGGGGCCGACCGCATTATGACGGTAGATTTACACGCCGGGCAAATTCAAGGGTTTTTTGATATTCCGGTAGATCATTTGCGGGCGCGTAAAGTGTTTTTGGAGTATTTTTCGCAATTTAACCGTAACGATTTAGTAGTTATTTCCCCCGATGTGGGCGGCGTGGAACGCGCCCGCAAATTTGCCGCACGTATGGACGCGGGGCTTGTTATTATTGATAAACGCCGCCCCAAACCCAACGAGGCGGTTGTATATAACGTAATCGGGGATGTGGAAGGCAAAGTAGCTATTATTTTTGATGATATCGTGGATACGGCCGGCACGCTGACGACCGTCGCCCAAAAAATCAAAGAACGCGGTGCGCGGGAAATTTATGCGGCTTGCACGCATGGACTGCTCTCTCGCAATGCGATGGAACGGATCAACAAGTCCGATATCAAAAAGCTGGTCATTACCGACTCGCTGCCGATACGCGACTTGGGGCCGAAAGTGGATGTGCTGTCGGTGTCGTATTTACTCGCCGACGCTATCAAACGCAACCACGACGGTCGTTCAATCAGCGATATGTTTAATTAACCCTTTTTAAAAGGAACTTGGAGGAAATAAATGGAAAAAGTAACAATAGAAGCCGTCAGCCGCGAAGGCATCGGCGTCAAAGGGGCCCTTTCCCAAATTCGTGCGGAAAAGAAAGTCCCGGCCGTCGTTTATGGCGGTCATAAAGAACCTGCTAGCATTACCGTAGCCGTAAAAGATTTGGAAAAAATCATGAAAGCCGGTAAAAACACCTTAGTAGAAATGACCTTAAACGGAGCGAAAGAATTGGTGCTGGTAAAAGAAGTACAATTCCACGCCGTAACCGATAACCCGATCCATGCCGACTTTCAACGCGTCAGCATGAAAGACAAAATGGACGTGGTCGTGCCGCTCAAACTGGAAGGTACACCTGCCGATGTGGCCCAATACGGTGCTATTATTGAACACATCATGCGCGAAATTGAAGTACGCGCCTTGGTAAGTGCTATCCCGCATGAAATCGTGGTAGATATTACGCCTATGACCATTAACAAAGGTATTTTGGCCGGAGATATTAAACTGCCGCAAGGGGTTGAACTTATCACCGATGCCGAAGCTCCTGTGGTACACTTGGCAATTCCGAAAGATGATACCCCGGCTCCTGCCCCGGCTGCTGATGCGGCTGCGGCGCAACCGGAAAGCTCTTCTACCAAAGGTAAGAAGGACGAAGAAGGCAACTTGGCTAAAGACAATAAAGACGCCGCTGCCAAGGACGCCAAAAAATAATCTATGGCCATTCTCCTGGCGGGCTTGGGTAACCCCGGTAACGAGTATGCGCGTACGCGTCACAATGCCGGTTTTCGGATAGTGGATGCGGCTGCAGAAAAATGGGGAGCAAGTTGGAAACCTTGGCAAAAGCTGGGAGAATATGCCAAAGTTTGTGTAAGCGGAACAGATGTATATTTGTTAAAACCGCTTACCTATATGAACGAATCGGGCCGGGCTGTTAGCAGCTTGGCCCGGTTTTATAAAATTGCGCCGCAAAACTGCGTGATTTGTTTTGATGAAGTGGCACTGCCGGTTGGTCAGTTGCGGTTGCGCAAAAGCGGTTCTGCCGGCGGTCAAAAAGGCATGAAAAGCGTGATTGAGCAGTTAGGCACGCAAGATATCGTGCGTTTGCGCGTGGGAATCGGCCCGAAACCCGAAAAAATAGACCTGGTCAATTTTGTACTCGGCAAATTTTCCGCCGCAGATGAAGAAATTTTAAAACCCACCGTTGAACGCGCCGTCGGCGCATTGGAAACTCTACTTTCCCAAGGCATTGAAAGAGCCATGGGACAGATCAATTAAATAGGTTTCTGTTATCAACCGGGCAATATTCTCTAAGAGTATTGCCCGGTTTGTTATTGAAAAGAGTACATTAAATCGTAAGGATTTGCCAAGTCGTTGTTTGCTCGGTGCGAAATCAGTTTGCATAATTTATTAGCTCGTTCGTTGCCGATAGTTGCATAACACGCATTTTGTCCGGGCAGACTCGAGTTATGATTAAAAAAACGCCAAATTTTAACTTCGGGGACACGGCGGTCAACAGCTTTTACCCCCCAGGCGCCGTCTGACAGAATGCTTGCACTCCATTCCTCAGTACTAATGACGTTATCGGTAACCGTTCCCGGTAGCGATAGGGCTAATTCTTCCCAATCACGAGAATACTTGTTATTGGCTAAATAATAGGCCTCTTCGGCCTGTGCGACACTATTTGTTATTGCAAGCAATTTACTTAAACGGCTTTTATCTACGGCCATTTTATATTGCGGCAAGGCCACGGCCGCTAAAATGCCGATGATAAGTATAACGACGAGTAATTCAATAAGTGTAAATGCTTGTTTGTTTTTCATGTTTTTTGCTCCTTTGTGGTTTTTTTCGTTCCTTTATTATCGTTTTTTTTTTTGATTTGTCAACCCCCT
>NZ_CACVRB010000028.1:0-35988 GCF_902756455.1 Candidatus Avelusimicrobium caledoniensis
AAGGAAAAATTTTCAGCCCGGAAAAAATAACAAAGGTATTGCGCACAAAAAAACAGGATATAATCCTGTTTTTTGTTATATTAGATTTTTTTTAGATATTTATTTTTGATTCTGCCGCAGGGCCTCAAACAGCACAATGGCCGCCGAGGAAGATAAATTAAGCGAGCGCACGGGGCCCGTCATAGGAATTGTAAACAAGCGGTGGGCGTAGCGTGTATAAAAATCTTTGGGTAGTCCACACGATTCCGCGCCAAAGATCAAATAACTATCCGGCGGGAATTTGGCATCCCAATACGATTTTTTACCTTTGGTGGACAAGAAAAACATTTTTTCTTCTGAGGGATTTTCGGCGGCTAAAAAATCTTCCCACGTGTTATGGCGTTTGTAATCTAAATTGGGCCAATAGTCTAACCCCGAGCGGCGTATTTCTTTAGACGCGATAATAAACCCGAGCTTGCCAACGAGGTGTAATCTTGTCCCGGTAGCCACGCACGAGCGGCCGATGTTGCCGGTATTAAAAGGGATTTCGGGGTTGACCAAAACAATGTTTAACATAATTAATAAATGTTGTTATCTTGCGCTTTATGCACAATGCACAAAATTAGTTCATTTTGTGCATTGTTGCTTTTTAGGATAAACAATTTTCCAAATTTGGACTATTTTGCGGTCTCGCGGCCTTGACGTAACTACCATTACGTCCGGCGGCCGCCTATATCCCGCAAACTAGACTCAAATTTGAAAAATCATATAATCTTTCGCTCTTACCAGTCTTTTGGGCGGCGGGACCATTTTTCCGTCCCGGGTAAGTTTTCAGTTTTGAGATAGATAGCCGCCGCAAGTTGTCCCGTAGCGTACAAAAGAAAGTACGTGAGGGACAAGTCGGCGGCTAGATGCTCAAAAATGGAAACCGTTACTTTGCATCCATTACATCATTCTTCCCAACGGATAAAGAGCGGCGTTAGCACATTGGGAATATCGTTATTAGCCGGCAGTACGCGTAACGCATAATCTTGCCGCCCGCTGTTAAACGGAGCAATGGTTACTTCGTAATTATACGCGTTGTCGGCTTGGCCTACGCATTTCATGGCAACGGCGTTTTCTTTAATCATGTCTCCGCGCGTGCCGCGTTGACCCAAGTAAAGTTCCACTTGCACGTCTTCCGGCGACAGGCCGCCCAAATTAACGCGCGCTGTAAATTTTACTTGTTCGCCCATGGAAATAGCCGATTCCGGTGTGGGCGTGGTATCTGTGATATTGACGCGGTACCAGTTGTCGGCAATTTTTTGACGCCAGGCGGCTACGGCTTGGGCTTTGCCGTCTTGGCTTAAAATCTGACCATAATTATTGGCCGGCACGTAAAAGCGTTCGTAATACTCTTTTACCATACGGTTTGTGTTAAAGAACGGGGCGATGTGTTTGATAGATTCTTTCATCAGGTTGATCCACGTTTTGGATAAACCGTTTTTGTCTTTAGCGTAATAGGCCGGCGCAATTTCCTGCTCAATTAAGCTATACAGGGCCTCGGCCTCTACGGCGTCGCGTTCGGCGTCCGATTTATAGTTTTCGGCTCCGCCGATAGACCACCCAAACTCACACGGGCCGACTTCGTCCCACCAACCGTCTAATACGGATAAGGCGAGCGCACCGTTAAGGGCGGCTTTCATGCCACTCGTGCCGCTGGCTTCCATCGGGCGGATCGGGTTATTTAGCCACACGTCCACCCCTTGCACCATATAGCGGGCGGTGTTCATGTTGTAATCTTCCACAAATACAATCTTACCTTTAAAGCGCGGATCGTTTTGTGTAAGCCCGACGATAAGTTTAATAAACTCTTTGCCAGCCGTATCGGCCGGGTGGGCTTTACCGGCAAAGACAAATTGTACCGGGCGGGCCGGATTGTTGATAATTTTGTCTAAGCGGTTTAAATCTTTAAACAGTAGCGTGGCGCGTTTGTACGTAGCAAAGCGGCGGGCAAAACCGATGGTAAGTACATCGGGCCAAAGGACCTTGCTGGCTTTTTTGACGGTCATTACGTCAAAACCTTGCCGTTTGAGTTGGCGTTTTAAACGGGTTTGCACCAGCGTAATAAGTTTATTCTTGCGTTCGTTGTGTACTCTCCACAATTCTTCGTTGGGGATAGTATCCAACTGTTTCCACGGTTTTTCATCGGACGGGTCAATTTCGCCCAGTTGGTTATTATCCCATAAATACTTGCGGAACAGTTCGTTGAGTTCGTGCGAGATCCACGACGAGCTGTGAATGCCGTTTGTGATGCTGGTAACAGGCACTTCGCTAATGGGCAGTTCCGGCCACAGATTATGCCACATTTCGCGGCTGACCACCCCGTGTAGTTTAGCTACCCCGTTGCAATAGGCCGATAACCGCAACGCTACGACCGTCATACAATACGTAGCAGAAGTTGGTTTTTCTTTGCCTAAGGCCAAAAATTCATCCCATGAGATATGCATTTGATCGGCGTAGTATTGCATATATTTGCGGACCAGTATGGGGTCAAAATGTTCGTTCCCGGCGATGACGGGCGTGTGGGTGGTAAATACGGACGAGCCCCACACAATTTCGCGCGCTTGGGCAAAAGAAAGTTTTTTCTCTTGCATAATATCAATGATGCGTTGGAATAATAAGAACGCGCTGTGCCCTTCGTTAATGTGATAGACCGTCGGTTTAATACCCATGGCGGTTAACGCTTTTACACCGCCGATTCCTAAAACGACTTCTTGGCGGATGCGGTTTTCACGGTCGCCGCCGTAGAGTTTCTCGGTAATGGCGCGTTGGGCGGGGGTGTTTTCTTGTAAATTGGTATCTAATAAATAAAGCGAAGTGCGGCCGACCGGTACGCGCCAAATGCACGCTTTGACGTTTTCGCCGCCTAAGGGAATGTCTACCACGATTTCGTTACCGTTTTTATCCAAGACACGTTCAACGGGCATGTGGGCCCAATCATTATCGGGATATTCTTCGTTTTGCCAACCTTCGCGGTTGAGCACTTGTTGGACGTAGCCCTGTTTATAAAATAACCCTACGCCGATAATAGGCATACCTAAGTCGCTGGCCGATTTGATGTGGTCGCCGGCTAACATTCCTAAACCGCCGGAGTAAATCGGCAATCCTTCGCCGATACCGTACTCCATAGAGAAATAGGCCGTTAAGAGTTGTCCGTTTTCGTGTTTGTGGTCTTGATACCATGTGTGCGGGTTGTTTTTATAGTTGTAGTAAGAGGTTTTAACTTCATTAACTTGGCGGACAAAATTTTCGTCTTTGGATAATTCTTCAAAGCGTTTTTGCGGCACGCTACCTAAAAACCATTTCGGGTTGCGTTTAGAGGCGGTCCATAAGTTGTCATCTACTTGCACAAAGAGTAAAATAGCTTGCCAGTTCCATGTAAACCACATATCATTGGCGAGTTCTTCTAAAAATTTAATGTTTTCCGGCAAGCGCGGTTGGACGTTGAAAGAATGAATTTTCATGCGTTCTCCTTGAAGTTATTAAAGTTCTATTTCATTATATAAAATTCGTACGCGTAGCGGGCAATAAAAAACCGCCCGGAAAGGGCGGTTTTGAAAATGTGTTTTGGGGTTACAAAACGGCTGTTAAAATCACGAAGTAAGCAACCATCAGCGCAAGCCCGAGCCCAAAGGCGGCTTTGACCCATTCTTTACTTTTGATACCCAGTTTAGACGCACAAATGATATTGGGGATGTTCCCCGGGATAAGCATTCCGCCCGACACTACTAAACTCATCAACAGAAACGTCAAGGTGCGATCATCAATAGCGGGGGTTACTTCAATTGCGGCTAGCGTAGCATTATCCAGCACCGCAGAAAGCATATTGATCCAGTATAACCACGACGCGCTTAAATGGGTAATTGTTTTGAGAGCGAGCGGTTTTAAGCCGTCTCCTAAAAACACCAATGCTACTACAAAAACATATACCTTCCCCGCGCGAAAAGCGATGCCTTTAAGGGTGCTGTCGCTACCGATATGGGCTGCTTTTGCGCCGGGGGCGTGGGCAATGGTGCCTTCGCGTATGGAGCTAGCCATACCGGCCATAAAGATTACACCGCCTAACACGAACCAACCTAAATGTTCAATGAGGTAAAAAAACCCTGCGTTGTGAGGTTCTCCGGACAGCTTGGAAATTACTACCGTGCCGAGCGGTTCGCCAATAGCCGTGAGTACCGCCCCCATACCGATAGCGTAACACGCAAAGGTAATCAGTTTAATGCGGCCGTTACGCTCCAGCGGCAACATGACAGCCACCTCCGCTAAAATAAGGGCGGCAATAATAGCGGTAATAATACTGGACGTGAGCCCCAAGATAAACACGATAAAAAAAAGTGTCCAACGTAGCCCGATCGCTTTGACCGATTTTTGGGTAAGTTTTTGCAAGTGGGGGTTAAATTTGCGAAATAAAAGTCCCGCGATGAGTACAGCCAGTGTGATTTTGATAGGATCTAAAAGAGCCGTGAGGACGAGATGTCCGCTCCATACGTGCGAAACGGTAACGGCAAACGCGCCGCAACAAAATAAAAATACTTCCAAATTTTCTTCTACTTTGTGTACCGTTAGCGGCAGGATGAGCACCACTACAATCAGCAGCGACAAGAGCACGGTTTGCAAAACGGATAACTCCATAAATTCCCCCATAAAAATACGTCAATCGGTTTTCAGCAAGCGAACGGATTTGCTGCAGTCAGTACGACAAGATCTCGCTACGTGGCTGGCTATTTTAGAAGATTTGGATGCTCAGTACAAAGAACACCCTAACTCCTATTATCCGTTTACTGATTCGTCATGCCTGTAACCTTTGACGATATATCTTATTATAGCAAATTAAGGTCAGGACCGTGCCGAGGGCATACCGGACACACTGGCAGCATACCTATAACTGAGTCCGGCCCACAAAGGCCCGTATGGACTCAGTAAATTAGAGCTGCCAGTGTAATAGCCCGCTAGGATCCGCCAAAGTGTTTACAAAAATGTACATTAGACACCTAAAAACCCCAAAAACCAGATGGCTTATGCGTGAGGACACCTGTTTCAAAACTCTCAAAAGGCAGGGGAATTTAGGTATAATATGAATATGAAGACACTCTTTATCTTAGCCGGAGCTAACGGAAGTGGCAAAAGTACCATTGCCAAAGAACTGTTGCCGGAAGAAAACATTGTCTATGTCAACGCTGACGATATTGCCAAGGAACTTTGTCCGGAAGACATGCAATCCGTGCGTATCCAAGCCGGTAAAGAGCTCCATGCCCGGATTGATAAGCTGTTTAGTGAAGGTAAATCCTTTGCGTTGGAAAGTACCTTGTCCGGTGTCGGGCATATTAAAACGATTGAAACCGCCCATAAGCTGGGTTATAACGTAGTGATCCTTTACACTTTTGTGGATGATCCGCAGTCCTGTATCGTGCGTATTCAAACCCGTGTCAAGAACGGAGGGCACCCAGTACCGGAAGAAGACGTTATACGGCGTTTTAACCGCAGCAAACAGCATTTCTGGAACACTTATAAAGAGTTAGCTGATCACTGGGTACTGTATTATAACGGCGGGGATGACATTGTATCTGTGGCAGAACAGGATAAAGGAAACCCCGTTGTAATCTTTGCTGAAAACCTTTATACTATCTTTAAGAGGGATCTATGACTGAATTGACAGCTAAACTAACCCGTATTGCAAGCCGTGCCGTACGTAAAGCACAAGCAGAGAACCGTAAGAACGGGATACCCAACGTATATGTCATCAATGGCAAACACGTATGGCAGATGCCGGATGGATCCTTCACGGACAAGAACCCACTACAATAATAACTACATGCCTAATTTATCGTACCTAACCCCATGCGTACTGTGTGGGGTTTACTATTGCTTACAGTACATCATAATCAGTAGCAGTATAGATAACCCCCTTGTGGCAGCACAGGGCTAAGCGAGCGTTAGTGAGTGCAGACCGGGCCGCCAAGCATGCGTTAGCATGCGCGGGCGGCGGGCTGCCACAATAAAGATTATACGCTGGAATGATTTTCCGTTATCATCAAGGACGTTTTTAACTTAACGGTGGACAAACTTAACAAAGGAACCAACACGGACCGTGAAAACAAAGAGGATTTGTTTCTAGCAAGTGGTTTATGGCTTGGGCTCAAGTTTTATGTCAAAATAAACTCATTAGAATGTTAATCCCATCCGTAAGCCGATTTCTTTAGTGGTGTTGTGCGGTTCCATATAATTGCCGCGTACTTCAGAATCGCGGATGTTCCAATAGCGGTAAAAGGGTTCCACAAACACGCCTGTTTTCTTTCCTGCTAAATTTGCCTGTATCTTGGCACTCAAGCGCAGACCATATCCTTCGCGTTGATCATGGCGGAGGGTACCATTTTCCATGTGGCTATTTTGCCAACCAAATAACAGGTAGTCAAACTCACCCTTGAGGACTAATGCCCAAATTTCACTCTTAAAACGCAATTCACCTGTAAAGGGCATGTACACATAGTTGGATTCTCGCAAGTAACCGTAAGGGTCTTTGTTCATGTGGTCCTTTAGATAGCGGTAGGCCAAACCGGTGGAAAGCCACACTTGAACGGTTTTTGATAAATCCAACGCATTGCCCAAATGCAATCGCCCTTCATAGTAATAATCGCCAATGTCATCAAATTGATGAGGGATTGGCGTAGTGGGTGGATTGGTTGTCAGCCAACCGTCATAATCAGTAGTGCCACCCATCCAACGTCCATCCAAAGCAAAGAAGAAAGCAGACGATTGTAGGCGGTTTTCATAGCGGATGCTGCCCCCTTGCATACGACCTTTTAGACGGATAGGGGTATTCCCATCCGGTTCCCGGTACGTGTAACTAGAAGTTTCATACGCCACTTCAAGCGATTGTTGTGCAAACAAAGGCAAGGTTGTAAAAACAACTAAAAGAAGTAATAATTTTTTTATCATGAGGTATATTCGATGAGGGGAAGATTTTATTCTGTAAAATTCTATCACCCGGTTATTCTAACATTTTCATCTTTGGTTTTCAAATAGGATAATCTTTGCTGTGCTAATTTTACCGTTACTCGTGGTTTATTTCGCTTGACAATATACTTATATGTATACTAACATAAACAAAGTAGGATCCATTTTTGAATAAGAGGAGAAAACTATGAAGAAATTGGCCATATTGGCATCTGGCTTGGCCTTAACTGCTTGTGGTGGCGGCGGTGGCGGGAGCCATTCTGGCAGTTCCGCCAGTGTATATGTTCCACCGCGCCCGGCAGTTACGTCAGCCATTGCAACCAGCAACGCACAAATAACAAATATGCCGTCAGAAGTTGTGGTGGCTTCTAACAGCAGTGACCCTGTATCCGTAGTTGGTTCCGTAAGTACGGAAATCGGCGGTGTTACTTATACATCATACAGATTAGATGATGTTAAGTTGCTTACGGCTGAAAACTTGGATACGGTCGGTCATTCTTATGTGAATTTGGAATTGAATGAGACTACCGGTGAAATTGATGCCGTAAAAATGGTGGTCGGTGGCGTAGAAAGCGGGCGTAACGCAAGAGATACCGTAGACACTACAACATTTCAAGGGCCCATATTTGAATATGTGTCGGATGGGGACGACAAAGCGTTGTTCCGCGTAGTAGACAACGGGCAAGATATGGCCACTTTAATTGCCTTGGAAAGTCCGAACGATTTAACCGGCGGACATTGGAACCGTGTAGACGAAAGAATGGTGTTCGGTACGCACGGCAAAGATATCGGCTTACAATATGCCGATTTCGGGTACTTCAATCCCATCTACAGAACAAAAAATTTCAATTTGACCTCAGATGCAGAGATTGATGCCGCACGTGCGGGAACGTTAGACCGTGGTTCTTCGCTGGATAAAAAGCATACGGACGAAGAATTTGCCGAGTTACTGACCACGCAAGATTACCAGTTATTTGCAGGCGGTTATGCTATTTCCGGCACCACGATGGTGGATACGTTGAACCCGGGAGCCAGCACTTCCTATACGGGTAAAGCGTTGGGGCGTGTTTATGTATCTATACAAAGTGATGGCGTAGACAGAACTCCGTATTTAGCCGCTTGGGATGTGCCGGGCGGACAAGACGGTCATGATATGGCAAAGGCGTATACGACCTCGTCTGCCACGATGGTTATCGGTGCCGACGGTACGCAAACGTTAAGTATGCCGTTTAACACGGCGAGCGATACGGCAGATACGTTCTACGATGTAACGATTACCAAAGCACCCGAAGCGGACCCTACGTTTACGTTTACGGGAACCCCCAGCGAACTGCAATATCGGCGCAACGATACCGAGAGCAATATAGAGTCTGATTTTACACCGGGATACTATGGCGTAAATACTCCGGTGGAAGCAGCCGGTACGGCGCGTTATTATGCCGAACAAGCTATCGGCACAGGTTCCGACGATGTTACACGCGAATGGGAATTCCAAGCCGCTTATGGTATGAAGAAAGACTAAAAAGTGAAACGTATAGTTCTCATCTTGTTGACACTCACTTGGCCCATAGTAATATGGGCCAAGTCTGGTATAACGCAGATTACTTTGTCCGAATTAGAGGCCGTGCAAGTGGCCGGCAATCTAGTGGCCACCGGTAAATATGACAATGCCTTGAAAATTTTAACACAACTTCCGCAAACAGGGCAAACACCTATTGAAATTGAGAGGTGGTATCTGATTGCCCAAATTGAACAACGCAAGGGTAACCTTAACGAAGCTATCAAAATATACCGCAAACTGTTAGACGAAAAACCCGACCTGTCCAAAATCCGCTACGAGCTTGCTTTATGCTATATGCACAAAAAACAATGGTACCGTGCCGACTATCACTTGCGCTTGGCCATGGCCGGGAAAGACATACCGGACGGAATCAGGCAACAGATGTTGTATTACCGCTACGTAGCACGTAAGAACAAAAATTGGAATATTTGGTTTAATTTTGGGGCCGCGCCGGATAACAACATCAATCAAGTAACAGGCGGCGAAGAATGCATTACTAATCAGTGGGGGACTTTTTGCAGACAGCTGCCGGACCCTGTATCAGCGGTTGGATACAACTTAGCATTAGGAGGTAATTACGAATTCAAATTAACGGATAATTGGCGGTGGAAAAGCGACGGTACTATATACACTAACATTTATGATAAACACGGCTATGACGATTTTTACTTATCAGCCAGTACCGGCCCTCGGTATATTTGGAAAAATGGCGATGTATGGCTAGCCACAACGGCATCCCGGCGTTGGTATGGGTGGGATCCGTACAATTGGTCCTATGGCGGAAAATTAGATGTAAACTATGATTTTACACGCAAACTGTCAGCTGGGGTATCTTTTAGAATCCTAAAAAATACGTACGATGAATATGGGGATTGGCTCGACGGTCAAACCTATTCAAGTCAAGTGCGGGTCTTGTATTATTTGAATTCAACAAAATACATTGTGTGGCGTGGGGGTGTTGACCGAGACACAGCTACAGATGCTATTTATGCCAATTGGCGTTACTTAACAGGGATCGGGTTCGGTTCGGAATTGCCTTGGGGGTTTCATATCTACTTGGAACCATCTTTTATTTGGTCAAATTACGATGGTGAAAAATGGATTGTAAAAAATGAAACATTTACACAACTTGCCGAGAAAGATTTCACACAACGTTATTCCGCTTCCCTATCAAACAACAAAATAGATCTTTGGGGATTTGTGCCTACGCTTACATTTAGCTACACAAAACGGGATTCCAACGTGCCCAACCGTAAATACGAAAGGTATACAACTGAATTTACCATGCATCAACGATTTTAGGTTTTCCCATTAGTTTTGCCAACAAACACGTAGCTTATTGGTTCTGTGATATGCCCTTGTCAATCCTTGAAGCTCTCAAAAACGAGTAATAAAGCCGAACTCCAAACTAGCGGAAAAGACTCATTGTTTTTGCAGCATATAATGGCTGGGGCCTCTCTGTAATTTGCTGTGCAGAGTACGTGCAAATATAGTACACTAAAAGCATGAAAAGCACAAATACCCATACAAAACCATCTAAGGCGCAGAAAAAGCCCGTACAAGGGCAATCTGGGGCCTTTATGACCGTTTATGAAATAGCTGATCTGCTGCGTGTGGAGCCGTTGACCATTTACCGTTACATTCGCAGCAAGAAACTAACCGCTTATAAGCTGGGGAAAGATTACCGTGTCCAACAAAAAGACTTCGAACGATTCCTTAAAAACTGCAAAACCGTCAAATAGCACTTCTGCAAAGTATAAGGGAGTATGGCCCATCTTGCCAAGTTGGGCTTTGGTTGCTCTGCTGGGATGTATCCGGCATGGCAAGGTATGTATTTATACCATTGACCATAAAAATGGATTGAACCAACCGCCGGAACAAGGCACATTGATTGCTGAGACAGATTTTTTCTTGCAACCTGAAGCAAGAGCCGGGAGCGAGGAAGCCAAAAAGCAATTAGCACAGGAAACCCTTGAGGCGTATTTATACAATTACGAGCAGGACCAGCTTCCTTTGTTGGGAGACTTTAAGACGTTTGAAAAGAGCATGGCCTGCACGATAGACTTTTTAACCAAATTGGAAACTAAAAAGGGCAGACGATTTATGATATATCAGCATTCAGAGGACTATCCTGCCAAGGATGTGCGTTTGTTTACTGACTTAGTGTACTTGGAGCACAAGGGATACATTGAATTGCCGGACCTGTTAAACATCACAGCTATTGATCAAGAAGTAGATGAATTGGAAGTAAAACTTTTGATCCCTGCAGCCGATATTGCTTCTTCTCTTGTCCCGGCAGAACCGGAAGCTGAGTACAAAGGATTGAAACTTTTTTCAGATCAAGGGCAGTTGGTGTACGAAACAAAATCGGTCACGGTCAGACCTACTACGAAATCAATGCAGTTGCTAACCCGCATGATGAAACAAAAAGGAGCTTGGCCTCTTAAAGACGTTATTCATGCTTTGGAAATTAAGACAAATGTCAAAGACAAAGAAGGTCGTAATGCCGTAGATAACATTCTGTTTACAGTAAATAAACACTTAGATGCGGTGCGTTTTCCGTACAATCTAGGTATTACTAATAGCAAAGTAGTTTGGAAAGATAAGGATAAATAGCAGTTCTAAGACATTTTTCTGACGGGATTCTCTTTATTGAGGATCCCGTTTTCTATGCCCAAATCCGGAATAACATACCCTTATTCTAAGAAACTTCTAAGATGTTTCCGACGGGAATGTTTTTTCTACCGCTCTGTTCTAAGAATCCATTATCCGCAGCATGTGGGCATGAAACAAAATACAAACCATGCCCAAGAGTGGCAAAACAAGCCTTCCTTCCGTGAAGTGCTTGAAGAAGTTTACGGGCATCCTGTTTCTGATCAGGAAGCAGCGGATGCCTTATTTACACTGACAGAGTTCTTCAAACTGTTGGATGTAATGGACAGAGAGCAAAACTCCTTAAAGCAGGAGGCGGACCATGTTTGATCTGGGCACCTTCTCTTTTAAGGACTTTGACGATCAGGATATTTATGCACCGGATATGTTTGAAAGTCTGATACAGGACTTTGGCATACATTACCACGTATATAACAAAAAACCGCCGAAAGATGGACTGTATTATCCGCAGGTTATCTTCAAACGGTACATGGGGAAATATCCCCAACGTGAAACCACCAAACTGATTGTAAAGTGCAACATCCCTAAATTGCTGCATGGATCCAATATCATGGAGGTAACCGATAACGATCTAAGCAAGGTTTGTACTGTGCTGTCACAACGTTTGGATGTGATGGGGATTACTGTTAGCCCGACAGATATTCAATGTGCCACACTGGATGGTTTTGAATACGGGAAGAACATCCTAACCGGACGTATCCCCGTGCCGTTTATCCTCAGTGAAATATACAGAGCAGATCCCATACATTCCAAGATGGACATTCAACGAGTGGCATATCAGAATGGTGGGGAGAAACTGGTCTTTTATTCCTCCGGATATGAAATCGTATTTTACGACAAAACGTACGAACTGCAAAATGAAATTAAACACAAACGATGTAAGCTTCCGGAACACCTACAAAAGGAGGTTAAAGCTGGAAGATTAAACGTGTTGCGTATGGAAATGAGGTTTCATAACCGCAAAGGATGGATTGCTGTGCTTAAAAAGTACAATCCAAGTATTCGGTTCAGTGATTTTAACGATCTATTTTCGCAACAGATGTCTAAGCAGGTTCTCCGGGATTACTGGCATGCAATTAGTGATCCGGCTCGTAAAGCACCGATCAATGTGTTTGATCCGGCGTTTGAACTGTGGCGGATTGCTAAAGGAAGCAAAAAGACGTTAAAACCACAAGCACTGTTGGCTATGTTAGGAACTAATTACTTAAAGCGTGGTGCTGGTCACCATGAGGCCGTACGAAGCTTAAAACGGCTTGGCTTTAGTAATCCAGCTTTATTCTTACGGCAAAATACTGGTGCTGTTTCCCGGATAAACTGGCGGTTTGATGTGTGGCGGTTTATTGATTATTCGTTGAATCGTTTTGTCTGCCTGACTCCAAACAAGTGGATGCACCTCAAGAAACGTACCTCAGCCGTGTGGTTCAAACGGTACGAGGCGTTTCTAACTGTCAAGGAAGTAGCTCAGCAGTTAAACGTCAGTACTAAGGTCATACGCAACGAAATACACCGGAAACGACTTCAGGCGTATGACATAGGGCATCGCCTACGGATCAGTCGTACTGGTTTAGCAGCGTACTTGAACCGCTGTATTAAATAGTATTATAGAAACCAAAATAAATGTGCTAATAAAGCACACTATTGACTAATAAAGATAATAAAAGTATCATTAAAGGAGATTTAACATGACTGTAAAAAGAATTAAACGAAGTAATAACTTACCCAAAGGAGGTAAACCAATGCATAACGCGTTATTAAACCGTATCTTAAACCCGGTATATGTTCCACCTAAGCATGCCATCATCTTGGCGAGGGTATCATCAGCAGAGCAACGCGAGGGGAAATCCCTCGCAGCTCAAGAAGCCAGTGCCAGAGAATACTGTAAACGCAAACAAATGATAGTGGAGGAAACGTTTTCACTTACCGAATCCTCCACCAGAGGCGATCGTACAGAGTTTCATAAGATGATGGAATACGTTAAGAACAGTCCGCACCCGTTAGCGATTGTAGCTGATACCTTAGACCGCTTCCAACGCAGTTTTAAGGAGAGCTTGGAGTTTGAACCCTTGCTGCAGTCCGGGAAGTTTGAATTGCATTTTATTTCTAATAGCTTGATCATTAACCAGTATTCCCGCAGCTCAGAGCGGATGATGTATGACTTTGGGGTTATGGGTGCTAAGTCGTATGTGGATCAATTGCGTGAAAACACGTTACGTGGCTTCTCGCAGAAAGTCAAAGATAAGGAATACCCGTTCAGAGCTCCGGTAGGATATAGAAACGTGAAGATCAACGGGAAGAAAACCATTGAAGTAGATCCAAAGACAAGCCCGCTCATTAAGAAGCTGTTTGTGCAATATGCTTCCGGTAATTATTCCATGCATGCTGCTGCCGTGGACTTTCACAATTCTGGAGTCCTTAGCTGCCACAAAACACCTTTCACAGTGGGTAGTGTTTGCCGGATACTTAGTAACCCGTTTTATTACGGTCAGATGCGTATTTGTGGGCAGTTGTTTCCGCATTCCTATCCGCCTATTATTACGCCGGAACTATTTAAGCAGTGTGAGCGGGTACGTAAACGGTTAAACAAAGATCACTTTGAATACTCAGCTAAACCGTTGGTATTTCGTGGCATAGTCCGGTGTAAACACTGTGGGGCTATTCTCTCTGGGTATGATAAGAAAAGAACGATCAAAGGCACCGGGGAAACCCACGTCTATCATTATATGCGTTGTAGTGGCAAAGCAAACCAACGTGGTTGTAAAACCGATCAAGTCAACCAAAATGTAATAGAAAAACAGATGATAGCTGCATTAAAGCAACTAGCTGTAGAACCTAAACTGTTGGATGAAGTCCTTGGGCAGTTAAATGGAGCATCAGTAGATGAACAAGCTGCTTTAGAAGCTACCCGTCAAAACCTGCAACGTCAGTTAGGTAAATTGGATAAGAAACGTTCCGTGCTTATATCCCGTGAAGCAGATGGCGATTTAACCAGCGAATATGTCAGTGCAGAACTAGCTAAGGTCAAACAAGAGGAGCTTGATCTTAACGGACAACTAGCTACCTTACAATCAGACACGAAGCAGACCAATTGGACTGTGGAACGTCTGCTCAAGCTGGCAGCTAAGGTAGATAAATTATTCGTCAGTTCGCATGCTGCCCAAAAGAACGCACTTTTGAATTGTATTTGTGCGAACTGCGTTTGGGATGGAAAAAACCTTGATATTATAATGAAAAACCCCTTCCGGCTGATGCTGGAAGGGTTCAATGATATTAAAAAACGTCCCGTACGAGATTCGAACTCGTGATCTCCGCCTTGAGAGGGCGGCGTCCTGGACCACTAGACGAACGGGACTTATACATTTATTTTAGCAAATTTTGCTTATGACAGTTAGCGGTGTTTCATTTGCCGGGCAACCCGCTGTTGGGCCTGTTGGCGTTGCGGTTGCTCCAAAATGGGGCGGTAGAAGTTTTTGTAAAAACTTTGCGTGTAGAGGACCTGCCCGTCCAATTCTTGTTGTAACATAAGGAATGTCTTGCGCTGCGGGCCAGACAGCCCCGGTGTCTTCATCATTCCGATGCGCAAGTCGTTACCCAAGACAGAAAAGCTTACTTTTTCTTCCCGGTAGCTGTCTTTCCCCATTACAACACCGTGTTTCCAAATCAGTGTGTAGGCATTATGTTCCAAATCGCGCGTAAGGGTAAAAGTTTGGCTGGGCCAAACAGACGAAATAAAGAGTTGCCGCTCTACTTGGGCCGGCTTGTTATCTTTAAAATAAACAGTTGTTTTTTTATGTCCTTGCAAATTGGACTCTTTAAGCGGTTCATACGCATAAATTTCCCAATCGTCAACATAAATTAAAGGAAAAGACCACTGGGGTTTGCTTTCCTTTGTTCCCCGGTTGCACCAAATATGCAAGTAACGGCGGTCGTCGCTTACTTTAAAATTGCGAAAAGAGAATTGGTCCCTTAACGGGCATAGCCCGTCTATGCCGTAGCGGGAGTAAACGGAGGTGATCCGGGAGGAAGCTTTATCGTGGTTGATATTTATTTCTGAATTTGTGATTTTAAATAATGCAAACAAATTGCCCTCTTTTAATTCAGCGCGCCAGCGGTTTTCGCGTGTTAACGGCTGTGCGTTTTGATAGACTTCCTGAGAATGCGGGCATAAGCTCGGTAATCGTATTTGTCGTCCTTGTTGGCTTAAACGCAATGCAATCAAATTGGCAAATCCGTCTGCATCGTCGCAGGTAAAAACGCTACGGGCGGACATGATGCTTTCGCGGTGGCCGTTGTTGGAATATTGCTGGCTGGAGTTATGGTGTTCCTTGTCGTACTGGTCGCCCAGTCCGTAGAAATGCCCGATTTCGTGTAACGTGGTACTCGCAAAAGCATCCCGGTACGGTGCGATAACGGCAATATGCCGGTTGCGGTGTTCATAAAACCCCAACGCGTCCGGTTTTTTGTTCTCGTCCGGCTCAATATACAGGTACACATCGTGGGGAGTTTTTTTATCTGCTTTTTGGACGTGAAGATTTTTAGTTAAATACGGCAAAATTTCTTCAAATTCTTTCTCCCGCTTTTGTTGTTTAATCAGGCGTAGCGTTTGCCGGGGCCATTGATAGAAATTGGCCTTAAAAATCTGTTCCTCTTGCGGGGTAATATCTTCCGATACGGCATAGCGGATGGGTTGCCCGGCCAGTAGCTTATCTACCCCGTAGGTATGATTATCCACGGCATCATCCAACACGCCCCACGGGGCCTCGGCCTGGGCAGAGCAAAAACACAGGATAAGTAATAAAGAACTCACGTATTTCATAGCCAACCTCTCGCTAATAGTATAGTTGTTACGGGGGTAAATTCAAGGGCCAAAGGTACTAGCGAAGAAATAGGTCTTTTTTGAATATTGTTTGTTGAGTAGGCAAACTAAAGCAACTATGCAAAAAGAGTGTGGCTACAAGTACGTGAAAGTTGACTCCCAAAATGCCTGCCCCCGGCAAGGGGGTTTTCTGTATATATTTTTCTCTCGCTCGTCATCCCGCAGAGTTTCTATGCGGGATATAGCGAGAGAAAAAATAAAACTTGACATCGTTTTTTTTTTTGCGGCGGTGGCGTTGCCGCAATATCAAAAAGCGGTATGGAAAAGTAAAAATACGCAACTTAAAACATTGCTTGCCAATGTTGGAAAAGCCAGCGATGCTTATTATTTGGCGAACGGAGCATATCCCACCCGCTTTGATGAACTGAGTATTGATTTGCCGCTAATGTCGATAAGTGGTGATGATGGTACGGGTGGTTGTTATATGAATTTAGCGTCCGATAATGCCGTGTTAAAGGGAAAAGATTTTTATATAACCATATCCAACGATATGTTTTTCGGATTTTGGACCGAAGGGCATTACAAATGTACAGGTTTTGTTTATAATAAACAAGCCGGAACAATGTATTGTGCAGAACGTCAAGATGCTGCGGCAGTAGATCAATTTTGCACTAAATTGGAACAAGGTGTCTTTTTAGCAAAACCCAGTTCATGGAAATACTATAAACTTCCGCAATAAAAAATCCCCGCTGTAACAGGCGGGGATTTTTTATGTGTTTCAAACACTTATTTACTAAATGCCATACAACAGTTGCCCAGCATGCAGTTTTTGCACGCGGCAGACGGTTGGCGTTCTTTTAGTGCGGCGAGCAACTTGCGGGCAAAGTCCGTTAAGGTCGGGTCGCGCGCGCCGAGCACCAGCATAATATCGCCCGGTTGGGCGGCGGCGGCCATTTCGGCCAAAAGATGTTCGCGGCAGCCGTCGTAACTGACGTTTACGCCGCGTGCTTTTAAGCCCTCATAAACGGTCCGGCACGTAACGCCTTGCGGGATTGTGCCGCCCGGGTAATATACTTCGGTCAGCCACAAGTGGTCGTTCGGGCCGATAGAGCGCGCAAAACTTTCCACAAATTCATTTGATAATAATTTGATAGAGGTAAACGCATGCGGCTGATAAAAAGCAAGCACCCGTTTTCCGCGCAAGTGCGCGGCGGCAATCGTGGCGGCGAGCTTGTGCGGGTTGTGGGCAAAATCGTCCACCACTTCAATTTTATCGTAACTGCCGATACTCGCAAACCGCCGGGCAATACCTTGAAATTTGTGCAACGCCTTGGCGCACGTTTCCAAATCTACGCCCAGTTGCAAGGCGGCGGCTACCGCGGCGGTGGCGTTGGCTACGTTGTGTAAGCCGGGCACTTGCAAACGGAACGGCACACCCTGAATCGTAAAGTCCGAGCCGAAACCGTCCACTTTAATTTCCGTCGGGTGCACATCGCCGTACGACATGCCAAAGGTTTTGGCCCCTTGCGAAATAGCTTGCAAGTTGGGCTCTTCCGCATTAACAATTGCCGTTTTACAATGCGAAATAAATTCTTTGAAATATCCTTGCAACACTTCTATTTCTTTATGGTCTTTTTGCAAGTTGAGGCACACGCCTAAATACGGTTGGTATTTAACGATAGAGCCGTCGCTCTCGTCGGCCTCAATCACAAGCAGGTCAGATTTTCCTTTATATACGTTTCCGAAAACGCCCTGTTCTTTTTGCAAAGACAAAATCGCCGCGCCCGTAATGACCGACGGCTCTAAGCCCGCAAACGCCAGAATATCATACACCATAGCGGTGGTGGTGCTTTTACCGCTCGTGCCGGAAACGGCAATTGTGCGGTGGGCGGCGACGTGTTTGGCTAGCAACTCCGAGCGGTGCATGGTGGGAATTTTTAACGCACGCGCTTTTTGCAGTTCCGGGTTGTCTTCTTCAATAGCGGAAGACAAGATGACGAGTTCCGTTTTCTCGTCAATGCCGCTACCGTCTTGCGGGAACAATTTAACGCCTAACTTTTGCAAATAGTCCCACAAGGCCATGTCCGTATATCCTTTGCTAATCAGCCGGTCTGAACCGGTTACTTCGTCGTTACCCATGGCGTGCAGTTGCGCTAGAGCACTCATGCCTACGCCGCCAATTCCGATAAAATGAATTTTCATTTTTTATTTTCCTTTAATTTGAATTTTGCATAGTCCGACATGGTATAAAAACCCGCCCGGCACGTTACCAACCAAGTAGCAATTTCCAACGCTGATTTAGCAAACAAATCGCGGTTGGTTGCTTGGTGTGTGAGGGTGATTTCATCCCACGGGGACGAAAATTTGACTTCGTGTGTACCTACTGTTTCACCGATACGTTCATACGTTACTTTTTCTGCGGGAAAGTTAACGGCACTGGCTAAATTTTTGGCCGTTCCGCTGGGAGCGTCTTTTTTATGCACGTGATGAATTTCGTGCAGGTGCGTTTCGTATCCGTTATACATCTTGGCCGCTTGTTTGGCCAGCTCTGTAAAAAAATACACACTTAAACTGACGTTAGGCGCAAAAAATACCGGTATTTTTTCTTCCTGTTGCATTTGAAATAAAAACGTAGCCGGTAAATTAGTAGTGCCCGTCAAAAACGCTTTGTGGTGTTTCTTGGCAAGTAAAAACGCTTCTTGCGCGCCTTGCGGTGTGGAAAAATCTATCACAATATCAAAATCGGTTTTTATTTCTTGTCCGGCTTCGCGCGTAGCGGCGACGGTTAACCCCAGTTGCGGTTGCTCGCTAATTAAACGCACAAGCGCACGGCCCATTTTGCCGTTCGCGCCGTTGATAAGTACTTTTTTGGGCTCGGTATTTTTCATACAAAACGCTCCAATAATAATTCTACAATTTGCCGGCCGTTCATGGCGGCCCCTTTGAGTAAATTATCAAACGTGATGAAATAGTGAATGATATTTTCTTCCTCTACATCTTGGCGCAAGCGGCAGATAAACGTGGTTTCTTTGCCGCTGACTTCTTTGGGTGTGATAACGGCCTCTGAGTATTGTAAATTCGCAAAATTGTTCCACGCCGTTTTGATTTGGGTAAGATCCGCTTTTTTGTTTAGTTTAACGCTTACGCCTAAGGAGTGGCTGTTTTCCACGCCTACGCGCACCGTGTGGCAATACACTTTTAAGCGTGGCAGTTCCAAAATTTTACGGCTTTCATAAAGTCCTTTTAATTCTTCGCTTGTGTGTCCGTTGGGGAGTAGCGAGCCGATCATGGGTACGCAGTTTTTTTCGTAATACGAGCCGGGGGTGTGGAAGTCGTCTAGTAACTTTTTGCCGCCGCCGCTGATCGCTTGGTACGAGCAGAAAAATACTTCTTCAAACTGATAAAACGGTTTTAACGGCGCTAAGCTCATGACAAGCCCGGTCGTCGTGCAGTTGGGGCTCGCAATAAGCGGGGTGTCTTTGGTAATAGCGTGGGGGTTAATTTCCGGAATGACCAGCGGCACGCCGTCACTCATGCGAAATTCGGACGACATATCCACGATAAATTTTACCCGGTTTTTTAACGCGGGGGCGAGCTCGCGGCTGACGGGATTGTCTGTACATAATACCGCAATATCTAACGCGGGGATTTCGTCGTTGCGTCCAAAAGTTTTAATTTCAAAAGGGAGTTTTACTTTTTGCAGTTCGGCTAACATTTTCTGGCCGACCATGCCGTTAATACCAATAATACCTACCGTTTTCATCGTTTCCTCACTGTGCAAGCCACGACGGGTCTGCTGTTTTAAGTAAATTATCTATGTGCGTTTTGTGCGCGTCGGAAATGTCGCCCAAAGGCAACCGTACCGCCGGAGTACCAACACCCCGTTTGGCAAGCATATATTTAATGCAGGTGGGGTTTGTTTCGGCGTAACACGCTTTGATAAACGGATAAACTTGCGCAAATAATTCAAAAGATTCTTTTGTTTTTCCCGTCTGAAATAGCTGATAAATTTGCACGAACGCCGGTGCAAATACGTTAGCCGCCGCGCTGATAATGCCCGCGGCGTTACTGGCTAAATAGTGTGGGAACAAATCGTCGTTACCGCACAAATAATCTAATTTCCCGGCGTAGCTGACGGCAGTTTGCATGACGTGTGCGGCATCGTAATCGGATTCTTTTACGCCGATAATTTGCGGTACGGCGGTTAGTAAATCGGCCAGTACATTATCCGGTAGTTTTAGTCCGGTGCGCCCGGGGATGTGATATAACACAACCGGAAGTCCTACCTCGGCCACTGCCTTATAATGTGCAATCAGCCCGGCAGGGTTGGGCTTATTATAATAAGGGGTAACGACCAACACCGCATCGGGTTTATAAGGGAGTACGGCGCGGGTGTTTTCCACGGCTGAGGGAGTATTGTTTGTCCCGGTGCCGATAATGATTTTGCATTTGCCTGCCAAACGAGGCACGCAAAAATCTAAAATTTGTTTTTTCTCATCGGCAGACAAAGTAGGCGTTTCGGCCGTGGTGCCTAACAAAACAATACCGTCCACGTGGCTGTTAAGCTGGGCCGTAAGCAAGCGTTCTAAAGCGTTAAAATCAATTTGTCCGTCTTGGGTAAAGGGAGTAGCTAAAGCTGTAAAAATTCCGTTTAACATAAAATCTCCTGCTTATAATAGGAACTGCCCATATTTTAGCAATTTAATTGCTATAATAAGGTAACATTTTTAATAAAGAGGATATTATGGCTGAAAACGAAAACGAAACTGACACAAGTACTTTTTCCGCGTTTGATAAAACGTCTACCGGCTTCCCCACCGAACAATGGGAAAAGAAATTAAAGGAAAATGAAAAAACCGCTATTATGACACAGCCGCCCGAGCCGCATCACTCGTTTGTGCCGCGCAGCATGTGGGCGTCGCTACTGCTTATTACGTTTTTAGTGTCGGCTTGCTGTGGTGTCTTTTTGGTAATGCGTCCCGTTGCTCAATGCAAGAAAACGCAAGATTCTGTGGCAGAAAAAGCGTTGTTATCTATGTCTAAATCAAAATCATCCGGCCCGGGTATTGCGTGGATCAAAGTGCGCGGCGTGATTGCACAGGATAACAGCACGGGTGCGTTTTCGCGTCCGTCGGGTGCGGCGGCGATAGCCAAGCGTATCCGTCAAGCTACGCAAGACAAAGATGTAAAAGCCATTGTGCTGGATATCAACTCTCCCGGCGGAACGGTGGCTTCCGTGCAAAACATTTACAGCGAACTTTTAAAAGCCAAAGAGCAAGGCAAAAAAGTAGTGGCACTGATGCGTGATGTGGCGGCGTCCGGCGGGTTTTATATAGCCATGGCGGCCGATAAAATTGTGGCGGAGCCGGGCACGATTACGGGATCTGTGGGCGTGATTATGCAGACGAGTAACGTGGAAGGGCTGTTTGACAAAATCGGCGTTAAAGTAACCCCGATTACGTCGGGTAAATACAAAGATATGGGCTCTGCTTTCCGCCCCATGACCGATGCCGAAAAAGCCATTTTGCAAGATATGGTTAATGATACCTACACCCAATTTTTTGCCGCTGTTAAAGCGGGCCGCCCGGATGTAAAAGCGGAAGATTTAACCGAATATACCGACGGACGTGTGTTTACCGGGCAACGTGCTTTTAATTTAGGGTTTGTAGATAAACTCGGCGGTGAAGAAGAAGCGCGGCTTCTTGCCGGAGAACTGGCCGGTTTAGAAGACCCGAAAATTATTACTACGCGTGGCGACGACGTGCGGGAATTTATTTTCTCGCTCGGATCTACCATGGAAAACCAGACGTTGGCTAAGCAATTGCAGACATTAGCCACGCCCAGTGTGTCGTATTTGTGGGTGAATTAAGGGGAACGTATGCACTTGTTTCAATCGTATTTTCACTATATGCGCGAGCCGGAACAAGCGTTGTGGGTGTTGCTGGAAGAACGCTCGCTGAGCCAAGCGTGTGCGGGTTATTTAGCTGCCGCGCTGGCGTGGGTGCTGTTTTTTAACATGGGCGACGGACTGACCGTGCCGGTGTTTCTGTTTAAACTTGCGCTCGTGTTTGTGGCTGAAATTATTGCCGGCTGTTTTTTGGCGGCGTTTTGCGGGCTGTTTTTAGATTTATTTAAAGTGGAAACGTCGCCCGTTAAACTGTTTGTGCTGATCGGATCGGCCGGGTTTATCAAAGGACTACTTATTGCCTTTGCGCTGATTTCTATGGCGTTGCCCGAAGCGCGGTTGGGGTGTTTGGCTCCGTTGGGGTTGCTGTTGGTGTTGGGTTTGCAACTGGGGTATTTAACCCGTAGCGTGCGCCGGATGTATAACGTGTCTTACCGCAAGGCGGTAAGTGTGTGGATACTGGCATTTGTGCCCGTTATCGCGGCGGCATTTTTGCTAGGTGTATTTGCCGTGTGGGGGCTTGTGCTGTTAGCGTAGAAATTATTTTTTCGCAACGGAAACGGCGCATAACTTTTGGTTACGCGCCGTTTTTTTTACGGATAATAATATCCTTCCCAGCTTGTGCTTGAATAAGATGAGGTGGTGCGATGGGTTTCGTTTTGACAAATTTTGTTTGCTAAAGCGTTTTGATTGTGGGCGAAACAAATATCTCCTCCTCGCAAAGAAAAATTGGCCTGATAACTTAAAAAAGGATCATTATCTTTATATAAAAAACATTCTGCATATTGGCTACTTACAACGACGTGGCATCTGCCCCATGAATAATGGTAAGAGGTTTCATTGGTAGAAGTGGAAGAACTATTTGGGGTAGGGAAATCAAGACTCAAGGCATCTAAATCTGCCGTATAAGATCCGGTAGCTAAGTAATAGGCATCTTCTCCATTTGCTATGCTCTTGGTAACATCTTTAATGGTGGCTAACCGCCCTTTCCATACGGCTTTTTGATATTGCGGCAACGCTACCGCCGCCAAAATACCGATGATTAAAACGACGACTAATAATTCAATAAGCGTAAACCCGGTGTCGCTGTTATAAAATAAGCCGTCACCCTGAACTTGATTCAGGGTCTTCCACGTGGGTTGTTGTCGTTGCGAAACGGCGAGCGTGGAAGATTCCAAATCAAGTTTGGAATGACACTTAATTTTATTTTTGTTGTTCATGTTATTTGCTCCTTAATCATAATTGTCATCCTGAATTTATTTCAGGATCTCACCGCTTTTTAAATCAGACACAAGGTGAGATGCTGAAACCCTGCGGGCCGCTCGTTCAGCATGACATCTTTTTTAGTTGTTTTTTTCCGTCCCTTTATTATCGTTTTTTTTTTTGATCTGTCAAGGCCTTTTTCCTTAGACAACAAAAACACCCTAAGCCAAAACGGCTTAGGGTGTTTGGGTAAAAGTTTTTTTGCTTATAAAATCATGCCGCCGCCCAGCACTATGTCGCCGTCGTACATCACCGCGCTTTGCCCGGCGGTAATAGACAGTTGCGGCTCTGCAAATTGCGCGTAGATTTTGCCGTCCTCTTGCACGGTTACGTGCGCTTTAGCGGGCAGGTGCAAATTGCGGATTTTAATTTCGCAATCAAATTCTTGTGCGGGCGGCTCGCCGCACACCCAACTCACGTTTTCGGCTGTAAGCGCGTCTTTGTATAAATCTTTTTTCGGGCCGATGATGACTTGATTTTTCTCGGCGTCAATTTCCACTACGTACATCGGCTCTGCAAACCCGCTAATACCCAGCCCTTTGCGTTTGCCAATAGTATAGCCCCAGATCCCGTTGTGACGCGCGACGACTTGACCGTCTTTGGTAACGATATCGCCGGGTTTGTTGGGGAAGTTTAACAAGTCGTTGTAATCGCCGCAATAAAAATCTTGGCTGTCCTCTTTGTCAGCCACTTTAAGCCCGGCTTTGCGGGCCACTTCGCGGATCTGCGGTTTTGTTTTTTCGCCGAGCGGAAAGAGCACGTGGGCGAGTTGCTGTTGGCCTAAACGGTGCAAGAAATAACTTTGGTCGCGCGATAAATCTACCGCTTTTTTAAGCAGGTATTTGGTTGATTTTTCGTCGTAGCAAACGCGCGCATAATGCCCGGTGGCAAATTTATCAAACTTAATGCCTTGTGCGCGGGCCGCGCTGGGAAGCACGCCGAATTTAATAAAACTGTTGCAAAGTACACACGGGTTAGGTGTGCGGCCGCACGAATATTCCAAGCGGAAATTATCCAAAACTACTTTGCGGTATTGTTCGCGGCAATCTACCACGACGTGTTCAATGCCCAGTTTATCGGCAATTTCTTTTACTTCCTGCAAATCTTCCTTTTCGGGCGACAAGCACGCGTTTTTTTGATAGGCCCCCTTGGGGGTAGGTAGCGACGGGTCCCACACTTGCATGGTGGCCCCTATCACATGATATCCCTGCTCTTTAAGCAGTACGGCGGTAGCGGCGGAATCTACCCCGCCGGAAAGACCGACGAGAATTGTCTCTTTTTCCATCATAACCTCACGGATAAAAATTTTTGTACTTAAGGTTGAAAGCCAAAAGGACTCTTATATTTTAGTATTTTTAGTGAGTGTGCAGAAACTAAAAACTCCGCTTTTGCGGAGTTTTTAGTAAAGTTTAATTTCGTTGGGGATGGTGGTGGTCTTTTTTTGAATCGGTTTATTGACCGAGATGTGCGCGTACAACCGCTTGACCGACGGATAGACTTTTTGGAACGCCGCCACAATGCGCGGGTCAAACGATTTGCCCGATTCTTCCAAAATGTACGCCAGAGCTTCTTCGGTGCGCCACGCTTTTTTGTACACGCGGAACACGCACAACGCGTCAAACACGTCGGCTACCGTTACAATGCGGGCCTCTAACGGTATTTCTTCTTCGCGAAGACCCTTGGGGTATCCCAGCCCGTTCCATTTTTCGTGGTGATACAAACTCATTTTGTGCGCCATTTGTAATACTTTGGAGTGCGCGCCTTCCAAAATGCGTCCGCCGTAAATGGTGTGCGATTTCATAGTTTCAAATTCGTCGGGGGTTAGTTTGCCGGGTTTAAGTAAAATGTTATCTGCCAAGGCCACTTTGCCGATATCGTGGAGCGGACTTGCGTTTTTGATCAGTTCCGCTTCGGACTTGCTCATGCCCAGTGCCAAAGCGAGTAAGTAGGAAATAATGCTGATGTTTTTTAAATGCTGACGGGTGTCTTGTTGATCTCTATATTCGGCCGTGACGGCCAAGCGGTAAATGGTTTCCAACTGGGCCACGCGCACTTCTTGGTATAGTTTGGCTATCTCAATAGAGCCCGAGGCCAGTGTGGCAAGCAACCGTAGCAGCCCTTCGTCGCTTTTATCAAACGGGGTGCCGTCGGACTTGTTAGACGCTTGAAACACGCCTAATACTTCGCCGGAATTATTTTTAAGCGGCACGGCAATCGTAGCGTGCGTGCGGAACGCCGTTACGATATCTACATCAATAGAAAAACGGGAATCTTCGTAAGCGTTGGGTAAATTGATGGTTTGTCCGGTCCGGGCGGCAAGAGAAATAAACCCGTCGCTACTCATCGGGATGCGGATTTCGGTATGCTCTAAGCCCTTGCCTTGCGCAATTTTGGACCACAACTCGTTGGTAGTTTCGTCTTTCAAATAAATCGTACAACGGCCCACGTCCAACATTTGGGTAATTTGTTGGGCGATAATATCCAGCAGTTTGTCCAAGTGCAGTTCGGAGGAGATACGGGTACCGAACTCCACCAACAGACGGAGTTTTTCTTCAGCTGTCAGCCGTTCATGCGCGTGGCCCAGGTCTTGCATAAAAACACTACCTATCTACGTGTACGAAATGCGTCGCTTTTGCCGCCGGATAGAATTTTTTCAGTAAGTACGTCAGTTCTAAGGCGGCCAGCCCGGACAACACAACCACCAACCGGGTTTGTGTACGGGCGACTTTTTCTACTGCCTTGAGTCCGATCTGCGTTGCCTTTTTGGGGTCAACAAACACATACCCGAACGCGGGCACATCCGCGTCCGTATAAAAACACTCTACTAAATTTTTGCCAAAAAAGGTATAGAGATTTTTTTGGGCTTGTTCAAAGGGGCCGCCTTGCCGCTCAAACAGGGCACTTTTGTCTAAAAGCACCGGCCCGGCATTTTCTTTTTTATTGACGGGAGGAGTCGTGTTGGGAAGATCCGTTACAAAGCGCACGCACGCGGCAAAGCGGCGGGCTTTTGTTTGCCAATTGTCGTACGCGGCAAACAGTTGCGGCGCGCGTTTTAAGAAAAGATAGACGTCTATACTGTCTGTTACAAGCGGTAAATTTCCGTTGGCGTAATGTGCGTGTTTGGTAATTAAACGGCGTAACGTGCGGCGGCTTAAGCGCAGGTCGCCATACACGTAGTCAAAAAGCCCGGTAGGCATATTTTTCCAAACAACGGTGCGGTATTTTTGACGCGCACGTTGCAAAGTGCGTAATGCAATATCCGGCAAAATAAATTCAGCTTCCAACGAGGGCAAATAGATAAGTTCCGGGTTGTCTTGCGTGAGCGGTTGCCCGGCGCGTGAAAGCGTTTTTTTCAGCGAAGTAATACGCGCGGGTAAAATTTCATTTATGTGTATCAGCCCGCGTAACGCGGATAAACGTGTTACGCGTAAAGTACGCAAACAAGATACAAAACCCATTCGGCGCAAAAGTAGCGCAGAGCGGGCGCACAACGCAAAAATACGCGAGTGCGTGGTGCGCAGTTGCAAGAAAGATTGCAAAAAACCGGGTAATACGCGTAGCGAAAAAGCGCGCCGCATTTCTAACACATGTTCGGCTGTCGGGATTTGTCCGGCGCATGCCTGTGTGCACCGTCCGCACAAGGTGCAAGAGGTAATTACGTCTAGCAGGACCGGGTCGGTGGGGGCGGGTTTTAATTTTTGTTCCAGTATCAAACGTAACAGTTGGTTGCGGCCGCGCGGGGAAAAAGCTTCCTGATGGGTTAATTGGTAGATCGGGCAAGCTTGCATACAACTGCCGCAACGGTTGCAATAAGAAACGGAATTATATAAATCACGCGACCCGAGCGGCGTTTCCAACGCGTGGAGTTGTTTAAAAGAATATAAGGGCCAACGCCACACAGGGGTCATCTTGTTTCCTCCGGGGGTAGGGGTAAAAGTTGGTGCGGGTCCAACACTTTTTTCAGCCGCTCAAACGGTACATTCGGCGTAAACGGTTTAAACGGGGTAGGGGTTAAAACAGCGGGTTTGGTTGCATAAATTTTAAAGACCAGTTCTGTAACTAATCCTAACGTGCCTTGTGCGCCCGCAAACAGGCGCACCAAATTATATCCGGCGGCATTTTTGGTTAGTTTCCCGCCGTACTGAATCCGGTTACCGTTGGGCAAAATAGCTTTGAGTCCCGTTACGTGTGCATAAAACCCGGGGAATTGTCCCGATGAAAAAACGCCGCCCAACGTATGTTTGCCACGGGCGGGCAGTACGCTGTAAACGTGCTTGGCGCGCAGAGCCGTGGCCAGTTGGGTAAGCGTAACGCCGGCTTGGGCGGTAACGGTATAGTTGGTTAAATCTACGTCTATAATTTGGCTCAGTTCGCGCGTGGAAAAGACATCGTTTTTCGTTTTTAAAGAAGTGTTATTTCCTGCGATTAAAAACGGTTTTTGGGAATTAAGTTTTGCGCAAAATTGAGTCATTATTTTTTGTTCTTGCGGAGAAAGTGCCGGAAGTAAACGTGCTTTTTCCGCGTAACCCACGGGGATAATTTTAGACGGATTAGTTAAATTGTCCGGGTCAAAAGCGCGTTTAAGTTGGGTGAATAAATCTAAGGTTTTTTCGTCGTACGCTACGGCCATTAAACTGCGCTTTTCCACGCCGACGCCATGCTCGCCGGATATGGTTCCGCCGGCTTCTACGCACAGTTGCAAAATTTGTTTGGCCATACGCGTAATGCGTTGGGTGTCCGGGCGGTTGCGTTCATCAAAGACCAGTTGCGGGTGGAAATTGCCGTCTCCGGCGTGGAAAAGCAAACTGGCTGTTACGTGATTAGCAGTTAGAAGTTCTTGTACTTTTTTTAACGTGCTTGGCAATTCGCTACGCGGCACCGTGCCGTCGCAAACCAGCACATTGGGGGCCAGCCGCGCCATGGCGCTGTAAGCGGCTTGACGTCCTTTCCACAAACGGGCGCGCTCTTGCCGGGTATCGGCCGCGCGAAACACAAGCGCGTGATTTTGGTGGCAAACGGTTTCCACGGTTTTTTCATCTTGCTTAATAGAGTGGGCTGTGCCGTCTAGTTCTAACAGTAACAACGCTTGCGCATCGGCGGGATATCCGGCATGTGAAAAATCTTCCACGGCTTGCAGTGTAGTGTGGTCCATGGCTTCTACACAACGCGGGATAATACCTTGGGCCATCAGGTCCGTAACGGTTTGCACGCTGTCTTGTAACGACGGGAAAGTGACTAAAAAAGTTTTAATGTGTTTGGGAGTCGGTAAAATTTTTATTTTAAGTCGGGTAACAATGCCTAAGGTGCCTTCGCTGCCAATCAGTACGCCTACCCAATCCGGGCCGTTTTGTTCACGGCTGAAAATTTGGATTTTCCCGTCGGGTAATACCACGGTGATTTCCAACACGTGGCCCAACGTGCCGCCGTATTTTAAACACCGCGCCCCGCTGGCGTTTTGGGCGATGTTTCCTCCTAAGGTGCACACGGCTTGGCTGGCCGGATCGGGTGCGTAAAAAAAACCTAACGGTTGCAGCGCTTGTTGCAACTGGCCGGTAATTACCCCCGGCTCGGTGATAACAAAACCCTCTCGCGTGTTGATCTGCAAAATATGATTTAAAGCGGTCAAATTTAATACGGCTCCGCCTTTGGGCGTACTGCAACTTCCAGCGTGATTGGTGCCAGCCGCGCGGGCGACAAACGGAATACGAAATTGGTGCAGAAGTTGCACGGTAGGGGCTACTAAGTCTGACGTAGGGATATGCAGTATTAAGTCGGGCCGCATACGGGAAAGCGAACAATCGTATGCGTTTAGATGTAGCGAAATTTCATCTGTGCAGACGTTTTGCTTGCCGATAAGTTTTTCTAACGCGCGTAAGGCCGGGCTGGGTATATGCATAAGTGGTCCGGGTATAAGTTTTGTATACTATTATTATAGTATTTTACAGGCAACTTCTATGCAAGCATCAAAACGCGCAAAACGTCTGATAGTGGTAGGGGACGTGCATGGCCAATATGACCCGTTTGTTACGATTTTACAACATGCGGGCGTGCTTGATGAGCAGTTAAATTGGGCGGGCTCGCGCGATCGCGTTATCCAAATGGGCGATATTTTGGACCGCGGACCTTGTGCCAAAGAAACCGATGCGTTATTAGATAAAATCCAACGCCAGGCGGCCCGTTGCGGAGGGGAAGTCATCCGTTTAGTGGGCAATCATGAGTTGGAAATTTTACTTTCTAACTTCACCATTTCCGGTTTGAAAGGAGCGGATGCCATTATGTTGCGCGATAAAATGACCTCGCAAGTGCTCAGCGGACAATTACGCGCCGCATACGGTTATAAAGGGTTTTTATTTACCCATGCCGGGGTGACACGCCGGTTGTATAAAATTTTCCAATTACAATTAGACGATGCAAATGCCCACAACGTAGCGGTGCTTATCAATTTGATTTTTAAAGAGTCTATTAAACACCAGTTTTTTAAACACCCTATTTTTAATATCAGCGTAAGCCGGGCCGGCACAGATAAATTCGGCGGTATCTTTTGGGAAGATTTAGTTGATCTGGCTGATTCTTTTACGCAAAGCCCCGTTTGGCAAGTGGTGGGTCATACCCCCATAGAACGTATCATCATAGATCCGGTTTCCCACATTATCCCGGTGGACGTTGGTTTGCACCGCAAATTGCAGTATCTGGTAATTGACGAAAGCGGTACGCCGCAAATTTGTGAAGTCCCGCAACAATAAATAAAAGGGGTGCTATGGGATACAAAAAATTATTGGTGCTTTCCTGTTGCGCGCCGTGTTCTTGCGGCGCAATTAAACACCTTGTGCAGGGCGGAACGTCGGTTACGGTGCTATTTTATAACCCCAATATTTTCCCCAGGCAAGAGTATGAAAAACGCCGCGACGAGCAAGCACGTGTTTGCCGCGCATTGGGTGCAAATTTTGTAGAGTTACCTTATGAGCCCGAAAAATGGGACCGCGCCGTAGCCGGATTAGAAAACGAGCCCGAGCGCGGCCGGCGTTGCAGTGTGTGTTTTGGACTTCGTTTGGCGGCCGCGCAAGCGTATGCCAAAGCGAACGGGTTTGAAGCGGTAACGTCGGTGTTGGGGGTATCCCGTTATAAAGATTTACAGCAAGTAAACCGGGCCGCTTGCCTCGCGTGGATAAAAGGCGGCAAGCCGTACTGGGCTAAAGATTGGCGCAAAGACGGGTTGGAAGAACTACGCCGGGCACTTGTTAAAGAATTTAAAATGTATCAGCAAACCTATTGCGGTTGCAAATACAGTTTAGCGTCTGTTACTACGTGCAAACAAGAGAGAAAATAATGAAAAAAATTTGGTTAAAACGGGTCGGTATTGTTTTGGCGGTATTGGCAATCGGTATCCTTACTGTAGATATCGGGCTACATGTGGTGTCCAGCCGCGCGTGGGTAACGCAAAAATTGGCAGACAAAATTGCCCAAACTACCGGACGCGAAGTGCGTTTAAGTAAAGCGGTATTTAATTTGCGTGGGGCCACCGTAGAAGATTTTGTGCTATCCAAACCCGGCGGACTAGCCGAAGGGGAAATGCTCCACCTCAAACAAGCTAAAATCAAGGTGTCGCTTTGGCACTTGTTGCACGGAGAACTGCACATCAAAGCCGTGGGCATAGACGGCCTGTCCTTGCATATTGTGCGGGACGAACAGGGCAAATTAAATACCGATTTTCCATCAGATGATTCGGCCGTGCAAGAAGATTCTTCGCAAAACGCTCCTTTTGATATCGCCATTAAAGAATTATCGGTAGCCAAAATGGAAATTACATACACCGATAAGCAAACCAACCTACAAGCCGCGTTAAAAAATACGCATATTACCGTGCGTGATTTTTCGTGGGAAGATCCGTTTGAATTAACTGCCTCGTCCGCGTTTATTTACCAACAGCCGGACCAAGACGCATTTGAGGCGCATTTATCGCTACATGCACAGGCGTATTTGGCGGAGTTGGAGCTGTCCAAAGCGTACGCAGAAATTTCTTCTTTCTCGGTGCGTTCGGATGATATGCGTGCTGTGCTTACGGGCCGGGTGGAAAATTGGCAAGATCCGGCATTTGATTTAAGTTTGGATGGGCAACATATTTCTTCGCAACGTCTAACGATGTTGGCATCAAAAGATTTTCCGTTTGAGTTTTCTGAGTTTCTGGCGCAAGCCAAAGGAACGATGCACCCGCAAGAAGAAAAACTAAATCTTACCCACGCCGCAATTACTTTTCCCGGAGTGGAGTTGTCCGCCAAAGGGACGGCCGGGTGGACAAAGAACGAATATAATATGACGGCACAAGGCCGTGTGCAAATGGATCAGCTAAAAGATACTTTTTCGTCGTTAAAACCGTATGCGCTGGGGGGACATATTACGCTTAAAGCGCAGTCTTCTTCGCAAAAAATATCAGGTCGCGCAGAGTGGTTATCGGGTGAAATGCAACTGCCGCAGACGGGTAAATTCTCGGCGGTACAAGCCGTGTTGGAAACGCAAGAACACTGGGACTATAAAAACGGACAAGGTACGTTAAACGTAAACGGTATGTTAAACGGCGAGCCGTTTAAAACTAATTTTTCATTTACTCAAACGCCGCAAAAAATTACAGCGGATTTAAAAGCATCGGCCGACCGTCTTATCTTGCCGCCTTCGCCCGCTCCTACTCAGGCCGACGACACCCCGCAGACCATTACAAAGCCGACAAGCAACGGAAAAAGCAAATGGCCCTTGCCGCCCATTACCGCAAAAGCGGATGTGCGTATTTTGTCGTTGGATGCACCGTTCTTGCGCGGGAACGATTTTGATTTCCAGGTAGATATGTCCGGCATTACCCCGTGGTTAGATGAGGCACACGGTACGCTTTCTTTATCCGTGCACGACGGACAAATTACTGATTTGTACCAACTGACCAATTCCAACGCCGTGATGAAAGTGATGTTTATGTCACTTAATGTTGTGGGGAAAGTATTTAACAGTTTGGATGTACTATCGGTGTTGGGCGGATTGGCGGGTTCGTCCAAAGGTAACGAACAAGACGAAGTAATTAAAATGATCCCCGACGAAAACGGAGAAATGGTGGCCGTCAAAGTGCCGGCCCACGCGCGCAAAGTGGACGGCAAATTGGCGTATGATAAATTTTCAACGGACGTACAATTTGAGCACGGTGTGGCGACGGTAAAAGAAGGGCATTTTATCTCGGATATGATGTCGTTTAATTTATCGGGTACTACTAATTTTAAGACGGAAAAAGTAAATATGACGGTACACGCTGCGCCGGGTAAGCACGAAACAAACGGTATGATGCCGCTGACGCTTAAAATCGGCGGGACGGTTAGCAATCCGTCGGGCAATATGAGTGTGTTGAGGTCGGTGTCTGCCATGGTAAGGCAAAGCGTGACGAACAATTTTGCCTCGCGCGCCGTGAAGAAAGGCGTTGGCGGTTTCTTCGGTTTGTTTAGAAAAAACGATGAAACACCGGCAGAACAATCGGTACTGGAAACGTCACATCCTGCTGGCGAAGCGCAAACACCCGACAGCGTAGAAGAAAGTTTATAAAGAATTACAAATTTGTTTGCCTAAAGCTGTAACGGCGGTGTAAGAGTAGCAGCCTATTTTATCCGGATAGGGGGAATGGGATAGCCATACCTGATATATAAAGTCTTGTTTTTGGTAGGCACACAGGTTCCATCTCTTGTCCCCTTTAATTTCATCCGGGCAATAGGCGGCCCGAATGCGGTGGGATGCTTCTCCTTCTTGTGCCGTTAGCGGGTCTATCATAAAATATTTATCGCATATCAGTATAGTGTCGTAATCGGACGACACTTCACAAAAAGACAAATCAATATCCAAATCGTTTATATTGTCGGTATATGTTCCGTTGGCCATATAATACGCTTCTTGGGCCTGTTTGATACTGGCCAGTACCGGGCGTACGTTGGCTAGCCGTGCTTTGGCAACGGCTACCTTATACTGTGGCAGAGCTACCGCCGCCAAAATGCCGATGATGAGAACGACTACTAATAATTCAATGAGTGTAAAGCCGTTGTTGCCGTTATGAAATAAAGATGTCATCCCAAACTTGATTTGGGATCTTCCACGTACGCTGGTGTTGTTCCCTTGCAAAACGGCGAGCGTGGAAGATTCCGTATCAAGTACGGAATGACACTTAATTTTATTTATGTTTTTCATATTGTTTGCTCCTTGTTGTTTTTCTGCGTTCCTTTATTATCGTTTTTTTTTTTGATTTGTCAACCCCTTCTTCGCTTTTCTGGCACCAGAAAAGCTCGCAAAAGAGTGCCGCCCCTGGGTGCTATAAAAAGCAGACGAAATGGGAAATTTTTCAAACTCACTGCGTTCAAACATGAAAAATTTCTTATCCATTTCGGCGCTTTTTATAAACAGCACTTTCGGCGCTTTTTATAAACAGCACTAAAGGGGCGGAAAAACAACAAACGGCTCTCTCTTTTTTTCTCCTCGCCCCTTGCCCGGGGTGCTCGCCGCACAGGCATAAGGCCGGGGGCGGGGTAATAAAAAACTTTATTTGCTTTTGGCGTATCTATTTTTTCTATACTATAACTATGATTTACTTTTCACACCGTGGTGCAAATACGTTTTGCGTGCAAAATACCGCTCCCGCGTTTGCGTTGGCGCACAAGCAAGGCGCGCGAAATTTTGAGTTGGACGTACACCTGTTAAAAGACGGTCAATTAGCCGTCCACCACGACGAGTCTTTATTATCTACCGCCGGAAAGGATATCAAGTTGGCGGATCTGACAAGCAAAGAATTGAAACAAATTCCGCTGAAAAATCCGTTTTCGCCAGATACGGTTTTTGTGCCGCTGCTTAACGAGATTTTGCCTGTTGTGTCGCCGGAGTTGGAAATTTTAAATATAGAAATCAAAAACGACCATAATATCTATCCCGGCATAGAAAACGTGCTGTTGGATATGCTAAAAAATTATCCGGCACTGGCGCCGCACATTTTATTTTCCAGTTTTGATTACGATACATTGGCGCGTTTGCGTTCGTTGGCTCCCACAGCACGTATCGGTTTGCTTACGCGCGCGTTTGATGTAACAAAAGCGCTTGCCTTAAATGCGCAGAGTGTGCATATCAATCAAACGCGTTTCACGCCGGATATCGCGCGCGTATGCCACGAAAACAACTTGCGTGTTTATCTTTATACTGTTAATGACATAAAACAAGCCGCCGCGCTTGCACAAGACGGCGCAGACGGTATTTTTACGGATGCTATCCACTTATTTATCTGACAAAAAACCCCGCGTTTAACGCGGGGTTTTTTGCGTCAACCAAAGCTTAATAATCGTATTGGGTTTCGCTGTACGAAGAGGAAGAAGACGCCGTGTTTTCTGTGCCGCCTTGCATACCGTAGTATTGTTCGGGCGTATAGCGTTTGGGTTTTTCCCACAAGCGTTTTTCTTTCTTGTACTCGCTATCGGACGGTTGGCCGGGTACTTTAGGTTGTTGGCGTTCATCAAAGAAATAGACGCCTTTATCCGTTTCCGGCACCGTGTTAAAAATATATTCCGATTCGGCCGCCGCCGGAGCTTCGCGGCGTTCTTTAGCGGCTTCTTCGCTTAAATCTTCCAAATAATCTTCTTCGGTCAGATAGATTTTGCGGTTATAGCGCGGATCTTCTTTTTGCTCAGACGCGCACGCCGCTAAAATTCCGGCGCAGAATAAAAACAACATCAGTTTTGTAATCGTTTTCATAAGTTCTCCTTAAATCTTCCGTTCACCTGATAATATAATGTTTTCCAGCAGTACCGCAAGTGTTACTGGGCCCACTCCGCCGGGAACGGGGGAATAAGAAATGCCCGCCGCCTCTAATTCTTGTGCGTTTGCATCGCCGCAGAGCGTGTTGTTGTTCCAGTTGGTGGAAATATCAATGACGGTGGATCCTTTTTTCAGCCACTCGGTTTTGAGTAGGCCGGGCGTTCCCGCGGCCGAGCAAATTACGTCCGCATTTTGCACAGCGCGCGGCAAATCGGTATACGAGTGGCACAGTTTGACCGTGGCATTTTTGCATGATAACAAATGCGCTAGCGGCCGCCCCACGGTAGAGGATCGCCCGATAACGACCACTTCTTTGCCTTGTAAATCTACGTGATGAAAATCAAGCAGTCGCATGACCGCCATAGCCGTACACGGCACAAATCCGGGCAAGTTTTCTATTTCTTGCCATGTTTTACACAAAAACATCCGGCCCGCATTAGCAATGGACATTCCGTCAATATCTTGGCGGGGGTTTAAGTAGTCGGCAAAGTCGCTCTGGGCCAGGTGCGGCGGCAACGGGCGCGGGATGAGCACGGCATCGGTTTGTGCGTATTTGGCCAGTTCCTTAACGGCTTTACAAAATCCGACAGGCGAGGTTTGCCCGTCCAAATCAAACACGTGCGTTTCTATACCGATTTTTTGTGCCGCCTCTACTTCTTTTTGCAAGTACAACCGCGCGGCGTAATCTTCCGCCGAGCCGAGCGCGCACAAACAAATCGGACGGCCGAGTTTTTTACGCACAACGTCCGCCCGTTCTTGTAGCGGGGCGCGGATTTGTTTAGCAAGTGTTTTTCCCTCTAATATCATATTGTTATTTTAGCAAATAACGGCACGGGTTATGTAATAGCTAAGGGTTGAGGGGGAAAAGAGAGAGGTTTGTTGTTGATCCGCCCCTTTAGCACCGTTTACAAAAAGCGCCAAATCGGAGAAGAAAATTTATATGTTTGAGCGAAGCGAGTTTATAAATTTTCCCGATTTGTCTGC